>SYJA01000002.1 GCA_005798555.1 Actinomycetota bacterium | reverse complement strand
GGCTGGGCGTTGATCTGGGCCATGGATGCCTCGGACAGGTAGCGGCGGTCGGAGACCTGCCATTCGTCGTGGGTCTCGATCAGCACGGCTCCAGCCAGGCGCAGCAAGGCTGCGGGGTTGGGGAACACGCCGACGACGTCGGTGCGACGCTTGATCTCCTTGTTCACGCGTTCGAGGGGGTTGGTGGACCAGATCTGACGCCAGTGGACCTGCGGGAAACCGGTGAACGCCAGCAGGTCGTCCTTCGCCTCGCGCAGCATCGCCTCAACCTTGGGCAGCTGCCGGCCGAGCATCCCGGCGATGACGTCGAACTGCTCCTCGACGTGCTCAGCGTCGGGCTGGGCGAAGATCGTGCGGACCGCAGCAGCGACCATCTCCGCGGAGCCCTTGGGGACCTGCGCGAGGACGTTGCGCAGGAAGTGGACGCGGCAGCGCTGCCATGCGCATCCGACCATGACCGCGGCGATCGCGGACTTCAGGCCGACGTGGGCGTCGGAGATCACCAGGTGCGTGCCGTGCAGGCCGCGGGTCTTCAACGAGCGCAGGAACGCGGTCCAGAAGGCGCCGTCCTCGCTGTCGCCGACCGCGAACCCGAGGACCTCACGGCGGCCGTCCGCGCTGACTCCGGTGGCCACGACGACGGCTTGGGAGGCGACGCGGGAGCCTTTGCCGCCCTTGCCCCCGCCGATGCGGGCCTTGCAGTAGGTGGCGTCGAGGAACACGTACGGGAAGCTGGTCTCGGACAGGTCCCGGTCGGCGAACGCGGCGACCTCGACGTCCAGCTCCGCGCAGATCCGGGAGACCTCGGACTTGGAAATGCCCGTGTCCGCGCCGAGGGCTTTGACCAGGTCGTCGACCTTGCGCACGCTCGTGCCGGTCACGTACGCCTCCATCACGACCGCGAACAGGGCCTGGTCGATCCGGCGGCGACGCTCCAACAGGCTGGGGAAGAACGATCCCGACCGCAGCTTCGGGATCGCCAGCTCCAGGTCCCCGGCCGTGGTGGACAGGGTCCGGGACCGGTGG
Organism: Actinomycetota bacterium; assembly: GCA_005798555.1. Taxonomy (GTDB): domain Bacteria; phylum Actinomycetota; class Actinomycetes; order S36-B12; family S36-B12. The sequence goes on along the minus strand of SYJA01000002.1, from coordinate 17,122 downwards.
CCGTTGCGCTGGACCGTGCGGGACTCGGTGCGCTCATGACGCTCCGCGCCGATCAGCGCGGTCGCCTCGGCCTCGATCAGTTCCTGAAGCATCACCTGAACCGCGGAACGGATCACATCCACGCCATCGGAGGCGTTCAGTGCGTCGAGCAGGTCAAGCAGGGCAGACTGGGACAGGGCCATCGTGTGTTCTCCTTCATCGAGTGACTTGGCGGTTTCTCGCGAAGCCTCACACGATGGCCCCTCAAACTTCAGGAGACAGCCCCGGAGTTACACCACCCGACGGGACGTGACCGATGGGCAGTTTTCGAAGTGTCATATTTGAGCCTGCCGGTTACTTGCTATTCGGTGGGTTCGGGGTGCTGGCGATAAATGTGTTGAGTTCCGGCTTGGTCTACTGGTGGATAGACGGGGGCGGACCAAAGATCCGCGCTGCAGGCTCGGTTACCACCTGGGATTTCTTCGACTACATCTACACGGCCTGCACGAATGTCATTGCGTTCGGTCGGCGGTATCGTCGGTAACAAGGCTAGTTCACGTCTCCCGAGCGATTAATCTGATTCCTGACCGATAGCGGTTGCGATCTTGCGGCAGGCTTCACCAAGGGCTTTGAACTCGGATTTGCTGAGCACATCTAGTACGTGGGTGCGCACACCGGTTACATGGGTTGGGGCCGAGTTAGCCAAGGCCTGCCAACCGGCATCGGTCAGAACCGCGAATGAGCCCCGGCGGTCCTCGGCGCATTCCGCACGGGCTACTAAGCCGGTGGCCTCCAGTCGGCCAACTTGGTGTGAGAGGCGGCTGCGAGAAGCCAACGTGACCTCGGCCAATTCGCTCATGCGCAGCCGTTTGCCCTCGCACTCACTGAGGCAAACCAGGATCTCATAGTCGGCGATGGTCAAGCCATGCTGGCTTTGCAGGTCGAGGTTCAACTGGTGGTTCAGCAGAGTCCAGGCCGTGATTAAAGAGCGCCAGGATTGCTGTTCATCGGCGCTGAGCCACTTTGTCACCCACGTAGTCTATGGATATTAGTTGAATTTGGTACTTTCACCCAGCGCCCGGGTCCGGCCACTCGGTTACCCCCGTGGGTAGCGTCAAAATCTGGGAGCCGGCGGCGGTGACAGCCAAGGTGTGCTCGAACTGGGCGGTGCGCCGTAGATCCCTGGTTATGACGGTCCAGCCATCCGACCACATGTCGTAGTCATAGGTGCCCAAAGTCAGCATGGGTTCGATGGTAAATGTCATGCCGACCTCCAAGATGCGATCGGAGCCGGGATCGTCATAGTGCGGCACAACCAAGCCCGAGTGAAAAGCGGTGCCAATGCCGTGGCCGGTGAAATCGCGCACGACCCCGTAGTTGAAACGGCGAGCGTAGCTTTCAATAACGCGACCAATGACATTGAGCGGGCGGCCAGGGGCGACGGCGGCTATGGCCCGTCTGGTGGCTTCGCGGGTGCGTTCAACCAGTAACCGGGATTCCTCGTCGACACCCTCGCCGACAAGGAAAGTCGCATTGGTGTCGCCGTGCACCCCGCCGATGAAAGCGGTGATGTCGATATTGCAGATATCGCCATCGACAAGCACCGTGGTGTCGGGGATACCGTGGCAGATGACCTCATTGAGGGATGAGCAAAGTGATTTGGGGTAACCCCGGTAGCCCAACGTGGAAGGGTATGCGCCGTGGTCGCAGAGGTACTCGTGCCCAATGCGGTCAAGCTCGTCGGTAGTGATCCCTGGTGCGATGTGGGCGCCAACTTCGACGAGTGCGTCGGCGGCGATTCGCCCGGCGACCGCCATCGCGGCCAAGGTGGACTCATCTTGGACATCGGATCCGGTGTAGGGCTCCGGTGCTGGCCTGCCGACATACGGTGGCCTGGGGATCTGGCTCGGTACGAATCGTTCGGCGGAGACCCGCCCAGGCGTGAGCGGCGCGCGAGCGGTTGCGGACATGGGATGCAGTCTAGGCAGGTCCAACCTGCAGCAGCGACGCACTAGTCCAGTGCCGGAAGTTCACGTCGTGCGGTGGCGGTTAATTGATGAGTGGCCGCGAAATTAAGCATTTGACGCGGATGCGGACAAACTTAGGCAGCAGGTCGCAGATGTTAAGGGGTAGCAATGTGAAAGGCCCGCACCAAGTGGTGCGGGCCTTTCACATTCACGCTTGGGGCCAAACTAGGCCTTCTTCGCGGCCTTCTTTGCTGGGCGCTTTGCAGCCTTCTTGGCTGGGCGCTTCGCGGCCTTCTTTGCTGGGCGCTTTGCAGCCTTCTTGGCTGGGCGCTTCGCGGCCTTCTTTGCTGGGCGCTTCGCAGCCTTCTTGGCTGGGCGCTTCGCGGCCTTCTTTGCTGGGCGCTTTGCAGCCTTCTTGGCTGGGCGCTTCGCGGCCTTCTTCGCGGCCTTCTTTGCTGGTCGCTTTGCTGCCTTCTTCGCGGCCTTCTTTGCTGGTCGCTTTGCTGCCTTTTTGGCTGCTTTCTTTACTGCCGCCACGTTGCCTCCCGTGTCGTAGGTCCCGGCTCTGATGCAGGAACCTTCAGGAGAACTCTGACAGAAAACATGCCGAAATTCGTGCATATTCATGTCGGTGTGTCATTTCGTGTCGCGGACGTGCTATGCGATGAAGTTTTTTTTCACCAATTTTTAGTGGACAACCGCTTCATCCGGGAGTTCTAATTCGCGGTTGCTTACTTGATCTGGCATGATCTGGCATTATGGCTGACGCAGTCGTAACACCTGACCCACGCGTACTTCCAGACGTTTCCCAATTACGAATTGGCGTACTTGGCGGCACCGGTGAACAAGGCCGGGGCTTGGCGCGCAGGTTGGCGATCGCCGGCCACCAAGTTGTTGTTGGCTCCCGTGATGCGTCGCGAGCGCGGGATTCCGCAGCGGCGTTGGGGCATGGAGTTGTTGGTGCAAGTAATCAAGAATGTGCCGCAGCTTCTGATGTGATCATCGCGGCGATCCCGTGGGATGGCCATGGTGAGCTACTGACTTCGCTGCGCTTCGAATTGGCCGGGAAGATCCTGATCGATTGCGTGAATCCGCTGGGTTTCGATAAGCAGGGCGCCTTTGCCTTGGCCGTGGCGCAGGGGTCCGCGGCCCAGCAGGCGGCGGAGCTACTACCCGACAGCCAGGTCGTGGGTGCCTTCCATCACATCTCGGCGGTGCTGCTTCTAGACGAAAATGTTGACTCGGTCGACACCGATGTACTGGTCCTTGGCGATGACCGCGCTGCCACCGACATCGTGCAGGCGCTGGCCAATCGAATTCCTGGGATGCGGGGGATCTTCGCCGGCCGGTTGCGCAATTGCCAACAAGTTGAGGCGCTGACCGCAAACCTTATTTCGATGAACCGCCGGTACAAAGCGCACACCGGAGTTCGCATCACCGACGTCTAGGAAGCAGGTAGGCTGCGCGGCTATTTATAAGTGTGCTCCTCGGCCGGGTACCTGCCGCTGGCAACTTCACTGGCCCATTCGGTTACCGCTTCGGTCATGATGGACCGTAGATCGGCGTAGCGCTTGACGAATTTCGGCGCCGGCCCCGAAGTCAATCCGACTAAGTCCTGCCAGACGATGACCTGGGCGTCGGTATGGGGGCCGGCCCCAATGCCAATCGTTGGGATCGTCAGGGTTTCACTTACTCGGGCGGCCAGATCAGCCGGCACTAGTTCCAGGACGATCGCGGTGGCGCCGGCGGCTTCCATGTCCTTGGCGTTGCGAATCAGCATCTCACCACTTTCACCGCGGCCTTGCACCCGAAAGCCACCGAGCAAGTTGACCGACTGGGGTGTTAGCCCGAGGTGGCCGATTACCGAGATGCCCGAACTGGCAAGCAATTCGATCTGGGGGATGACCGCTGCACCGCCCTCGAGTTTTACCGCATGGGCACCCCCCTTTTGCATGAAGAAAACCGCGGTCTCCAAAGCTTGGGCCGGTGACGCCTGATAGCTGCCAAATGGCAGGTCGGCTATGACAAGTGCCCGCTTTGAACCCTTGACGACGGCGCGCACCAACATCACAAGCTCATCGACCGTCACCGCGATGGTGTTGTCGTGACCGAATACCACCATGCCCGCGGAGTCGCCTACTAGTAAGGCGGGGATACCGGCGTCATCGAATACGCCGGCACTAAGTGCGTCGTACGCGGTGATCATCGGCCAGCGCTGGCCCTTGTCGGTCGCCAGTTGGAGGTCGCGCATCGTAATGCGGCGGGCCGGGTCGGCGCCATAGAGAACCTGCTGGGGGGCACTGCTCACAAGGGGCTTGCGTACTAACTCCATGATTTGCTCCGATCTCGAGGCTCCCCACGGAGTCCCCGGACCCGGCTAGCATGACAGGTGAGTTGGGTTTTGCGCTAGTGGCGCCCCGTATCTAATTACGATACGTTAGCGTTTCGAAATATGGCGGCCCCGATAGCTGTCCGGCAGGGGAGAAGGAGACCAGATGACCCAGCAGGTCAAGGCCACCAATGCGTGGCTGACCTCGGGGGAGGGCCACCCTAGGCGCTGGGCGATTTTGAGTGTACTTGTGGTGAGCCTGCTCATAGTAGTTCTGGACAACACGATCTTAAATATCGCCCTCCCAACGATTCAGCGTGATCTAAATGCCAGCCAAGGTGAACTCGTCTGGGCGGTGGACTCATATGTCTTGGCCTTTGCCGCCCTGCTCTTCACCTGGGGGGTGCTCGGTGATCGGTTGGGGCGCAAGAAGATCCTGATCGTCGGATTGGTGCTCTTCGCTGCGGCCTCGGCCATCTGTGCTTTTTCGTCCAGCGCCGGCATGCTAATTGGCTTTCGGGCGGTCATGGGGGTGGGCGGTGCGGCGGTGATGCCAACCACCTTGGCCATCATCACCGTCGTCTTTCCACCGCATGAGCGCGGTAAGGCCATTGGGGCGTGGGCCGGGTCGGTCGGCGCCGCGGTGGCGCTGGGTCCGATCCTTGGCGGGGTGTTGCTGAAAAACCCCCAGTGGTCGAATTGGTTGACCGGCAATGACTGGGGCTCGGTCCTTTTGGTAAATGTGCCAATCGTCATCGTCGGGGTGATCGCGATAATCCAAGTGGTGCCCGAGACCAAGGACCCAAATGCCCGCCGACTAGATCTAATGGGGTTGGTGCTCTCGGTCATTGGCCTCGTGGCCTTGATCTTCGGCATCATCCACGCTTCGGCGACCAAGAGCTGGCTGGACCCAGGAGTGGTGCTACCGGTACTCGCTGGGGTAGCAATAATCGCCCTGTTCTTGTTCCTCGAGGCGCGCAGTGATCACTCCAGTTTCGATGTTTCGTTGTTTCGTAACCGAGGCTATGCGGTGAGCTTGGTGGCGGTCTCCCTATCCTTCTTTGCCCTCTCGGGCATCACCTTCACCCTGCCGTTCTATTTGCAGATCCTTCGTGGCTACGACACGTTTACGGCCGGACTATGTTTTGTGCCATTCGCCATCGGACAGATAATCGCGGCCCCGCGCAGTGCCAAGACGGTGCTGAGGTTTGGCTACCGCAAAGTCATGACCGGTGGGCTAATACTTGTTGCGCTAGCCCTGCTCGGGCTGTACTTCCTGCAACTCGACACACCGATTTGGCTGGTGCTGGTCATCTTCTTCGTTTTTGGCTTCGGCATAGGCAATGTCATCGCACCCGCCTCTACCGTCATGCAAAACGTGTTGCCGCTGGACCGGGCCGGAGCTGGGTCGGCGGTGCAAAACACCGTGCGGCAGGTAGGCGGCGCACTTGGTGTTGCCATCATCGGCACGGTAATTGCGACGCAGTACGCGGCAAGCTTGAAAGGCTCGTTGGCTCAGCTGCCAGCGCAGTTCCCGGATGCGGCCAAGCAGGCGGCCTCGGAGTCGGTGATTGCCACCATGGGCGTCCTGAACAGGGCGCAGGCAGACGGCTTGCCGGCCACCATCGTAAATTCCGTGCGCCAGGCGGCTTATGCCGATTTCTTGGCGGCCAGCCAGCTGGCCTCGCTAATTTCAGTGATCATCGCGGTTATCGCGGCACTTGTCGTTGGCTTTGGGCTACCGCACATCACCCCGCTAACCAAGAAGGTTGAAATGGGTGCCGGCCCGACCCCGGTGGACGCGGCCGATGCCGTGGTAGCAGCGGAAGCTGAGGATTACGTTGAGCAAGCCGAGAGCGAATACCCGATGGGCAAAGAGCAGGCGTAGCGGTGGCAACCAAAACTCCGGTGCGGGCCAGAGGACGCCCCCGAAGCAGCGTCGTGGATTCCGCGATTGATACGGCGGCTTTGGAGCTGTTCGCCGATGAGGGTTTTACCCGTTTTTCCATGGAAGCAGTTGCGGCACGGGCCGGGGTTAGTAAAGCTACGGTCTATCGAAGGTTCCGCGGCCGCGATGAGTTACTAGCGCACGCGATGAAGCAACTTGATGCAGACATGCCCAAGGTGCCGGAGCTGGGTGATTTCTGGGCGAACTTGACAGTGTTGTTGGAAGGGATTCGTGAGTCATCGCCGGGTTCACTCAAAAGCCGAGTCATGATCAAGGTGCTCAGCGAAGGTGAACGGCATCCGCACCTGCAGGCGATGGTGGCCGAACTGGTAATCCGGCCGCATCAAGCGCGGGTGCGCTGGGTCTTAAATCGTGGGATCCAATCTGGCAAGCTACGGCCAGATTTGGATATGGAGGCGACCATCGCCGTGCTGATCGGACCGATGGTTTGGCTGAAGATGCTGCGCCTGACACCGGAGGCTGGCACCGCGACTACAGCGTCTGTCGTCGCGGCGCTTCGGACTGGCTTGGCTCCCACCAGCCATTCGTGATGGGCAACCGGCGATCTCGACCAAATGCGCGAAGTGAAATCTTGGTGCCCGGTGGTGACTGGCGGCGCTTGTATTCGGCTGCATCGGTAAGCCGTAACACGCGGTCCACCAAACTTAAGTCAAAGCCAGCGGCCACCAACTCGGTGGCACCCATATCTGCAGACACATAGGCATCAAGAAGTGCGTCCAGCACCTGGTAATCCGGCAATGAATCACTGTCTTTTTGGTCGGGGCGCAGTTCGGCGCTCGGTTCCTTTTCGATACTGCTTACCGGGATCGGCGCAGTTTGCCCGAGTTCAATCGCATGTGAGTTGCGCCAGCGAGCCAATTCCCAAACCAGGGTCTTAGGGACATCCTTGATGGGCGCGAACCCGCCAACTGAATCCCCGTAAAGGGTTGAGTAGCCGACCGAAAGCTCACTCTTGTTACCGGTGGTGAGCACTAGGTGGCCCTCTTGATTCGAAAGCGCCATCAAAGTGGTGCCCCGCACGCGGGCCTGCAGATTCTCCTCGGCCAATCCGGTTAGCTGCATGGCCTGTAGATAAGAGTCGACCATCGGTGCGATGGCGATGGTGCGCAGATTTAGCCCTGTTCGCTGGGCAAGATCGCTGGCGTCGTCCTTGGAGTGGTCGGATGAATAGACACTGGGCATGGAAACACCAAAGACATGCTCCGCCCCGATGGCATCGCAGGCAAGTGCGGCAACCAAAGCCGAGTCGATGCCACCGGAGAGTCCGAGGATGACACTTTGGAAACCATTCTTCCGGACGTAGTCACCAAGGCCCAACGTCAACGCCTGATAGACCTCGTGCGGGTCGGTGCGGCTGGGTGCGATTCGCGGTGCAAAAGTGATTTGGTCTTTCCAAGTTACCGGGCCGAGCTCAATAAAGGTTTGAGGTTTTGGACTAGTCGAGATCTCGAGGTCGACGGTGAGCAGGGTGGGATCGAATTGCGGTGCGCGGGCGAGCAAAGCGCCGTGCCTATCGACTACGAGTGAGTCACCATCGAAAACAAGTTCGTCCTGGCCGCCAACGAGGTTTACGTAAGCGAGGTCGCAGCCGGCTTCGATGGCTCGCAACTGGCAGAGTCTCAGCCGGGTGTCGTCCTTTTCGCGCTCATAAGGTGAGGCATTGATAACTAGCAATAAGTCGGCTGCGTTCTCGCGCGCCCAGGTGACCGGTCCACCGCTTTGCCATAGATCCTCGCAGATGGCGATCGCGATAGTGCTGTCGTTAAGCCGTAAGAGCAGTGGCTCGGTACCGGGGATGAAGTAGCGCGCTTCGTCAAAGACCCCGTAGTTGGGTAGATGGTGTTTGGTGTATCGGGCAACTACGGCGCCGCGGTGTAAGACAGCGGCCGCATTGATGGGTGCATTTCGGGGGCCGGCTTGGGTGTCGACATCGAGTCGATCGAGGTAGCCCACGACGCAAATGAGCTCACCGAGCCCATCGGCTTGGAGTTCGCGGGCGAGGTTAAGGAGGGTGGTGCGCGAGGCGGCCTGAAATGAGGGTCGAAGTGCCAGATCCTCAACCGGGTAGCCGGTCAAGGCCAGCTCCGGAAAGGCAACCAGGTGGGCGCCGGCGGCCTGGGCCTGCTGGGCCGCGTCCCGCACCAGCAGGGCATTTGCGGCTAAATCGCCCACTTTGGCATTCACCTGGGCGAGCGCGAGCCGAATGACCCTCATGGCAGCAGGCTACTTCAGGTGGTTTAACCCATTCGTAACACGGCCTAGTCCACTATTGGCACATGGATAAGCAGGCGGAGTTCGTCCTTAGGACGATAGAAGAGCGTGACATCAGATTCGTCCGGTTATGGTTCACCGACGTCTTAGGCACACTGAAGTCGGTGGCCATTGCCCCGGCGGAGTTGGAAGGGGCATTTGCTGAAGGGATCGGCTTCGACGGTTCGGCTATTGAGGGCTTTGCCCGCGTTGCCGAGTCGGATATGTTGGCCAAGCCGGACCCCGCTACGTTTTCGTTGCTGCCTTGGCGCAGTGAGGGGCCAGGGGTAGCCCGAATGTTCTGCGACATCTTGACCCCCGATGGTGCTTCGTCGTACGCAGACCCACGCTATGTACTCAAGCGCACCTTGACCAAGGCCGCCAATCTTGGGTTCACTTTCTACACGCACCCTGAAGTCGAGTTCTACTTATTCAAGGAGCCACCGGTTGCTGGCCAGGTGCCGATCCCGGTGGATCAATACGGGTATTTTGACAATGCCCCCAATGGGGTCGGCCATGATTTTCGGCGTCAAGCAATCACGATGCTTGAAGAAATGGGGATTTCAGTTGAGTTCTCCCATCACGAAGGTGGACCGGGCCAGCAGGAAATTGACCTGCGTTACGCCGACGCCTTGACCACGGCCGACAACCTGATGACTTTTCGACTAGTCGTGCAGGAGGTTGCCCTCGAGCAAGGTCTGTACGCAACTTTTATGCCAAAGCCGTTCCGGGACCATCCAGGCTCAGGTATGCACACCCATCTTTCCCTTTTTGAAGGCGATCGAAATGCCTTCTTTGAGGCCGGTGCGCCCTACCAACTTTCCAAGGTAGCCAGATCGTTCATCGCTGGTCTAATCGCACATGCACCTGAGATCACGGCGGTTACCAACCAGTGGGTTAATTCGTACAAGCGGCTGGCCGGTGGGGCGGAGGCCCCGTCCTGGATCTGTTGGGGCCACAATAATCGCTCCGCATTGATTCGGGTTCCGATGTACAAGCCGGCTAAGGGCAACAGCACCAGGATTGAATTTCGTTCAATGGACAGTGCGTGCAACCCGTACCTTGCGTTGGCGGTGTTGCTCGCGGCCGGACTAAAAGGTATCGAGGAAGGGTATGAGTTGCCCGATGGCGCCGAGGACGATGTTTGGGGCTTGACCGAGGCCGAGCGCAAGGCGATGGGCATGAAGCCGCTGCCAACTAGCCTCAACCAGGCAACTTTGATCATGGAACGATCAGAGCTGGTTGCCGAGACCCTTGGCGAGCATGTCTTCGATTTCTTCCTGCGTAATAAGCAGGCCGAATGGGAGGAATACCGACGTCAAGTCACGCAGTGGGAACTGGACCGTTACCTTCCGCAGTTGTGAGGATCAATGACGGGCCAGCGCCGCTGGTGCTGGCCATCCAAAATGATCCGACCGACCCACCGCTCATGGTCGGCGAATGGTTGGCCGAGGCTGGTATTGCGGTGCAGGTGATCCAAGCCTGCTTCGGCGAGCAGGTGCCGGCTGTGGTGCCAGCAGGGGTGCACGGTTTATTGCCCCTGGGCGGCGTGATGGGCGCCACCGATGATGACGTAGCACCTTGGCTGGTGGCCGAGCGAGCACTGCTGGCCGATGCGACCGCGCGCGGTGTCCCGGTCCTCGGTCTTTGTCTTGGGGCACAACTGCTGGCTACGGTAACCGGTGGGCGCGTGGAGTTGGGGCCGGTGACCGAAATCGGCGTCGTGAGCATCGCTCGCACCCCTGATGGGTTAGCGGATTTTGTCATGGGAGCGATTGGCGCGCCCGGTGATGACATTCCGGCTGGCCAATGGCATCAAGATCATATTGTCGAACTTCCCGATGCAGCTGTGCTCCTGCTGACTAACGTCGGTTGCCGGGTACAAGGTTTTAGGATTGGCGAAAATGCCTACGGGCTGCAAGCGCACCCGGAAATAGACGCTGACACTTTCGAGTCCTGGGCCGGCATGGCCGATGAGGCCCTTGAGCGGTCCGGGCGAGATGTAGTTGAGGCCTGCGCGCAGTTTCGGGCAGCGGAGGGCGACCTGATTCGCACCTGGCGACCGATGACGCGCGCGTGGGGTGATCTGGTCTGGCAGTATGCGACAGCCGGCGGGCCATGATGGAAAGTGGTAGGTCGACAACCAGCGGTGCGAGGCTGGCCCGGCTGGGATTTACCGACTTGGATCGAGCCGATCGGCTCCTAGCCAGCCCAGCGCTCAGGTACCTGTTGGCGGATGTGGATTCCGAGGTTGCCGAAGAAGGTGATCTGCTAGTAGCGGCTTCGTCGGTCGCCGATCCAGATCAAGCGCTCTTGCTCCTGACCCGGTTCCTTGAAGTCTGCGGTGACCCACAACGCCGGCGCATTTCGTCGGCGTTACTTTCCGATCAAGACACCATGGGCCGCCTCCTTGAAGTCCTAGGGATGTCAGAGGCACTAGGGGAGTTCTTGATTCGGCACCCCGAGTATTGGTCGATTTTGGCTGATGCGGAGGCACTTGCGCTGGCCCCGGCGGCAAGCAAGGTGCGGGCGGCGCTGCTCGAATCGGTGGGAGCCGATCCGCGGTTACCCGAACCGGTAGCCGATGGTGATACCGCGCAGGTATTGGACCGGTTACGCATCGCCTACCGAACACACCTCTTGGGTATTGCCACTCGCGATCTTGCGGGCTTGGCGCCAATGGCATCGGTGGCCTCGTGGCTTGCCGATCTAGCCGACGGGGTCCTTGAAGCTGCCTTGGCCATCGCGCGCGCCGGGTTGCCCCCCGGCGCCCCCGGCGCCCGACTCGCCATCATCGGAATGGGCAAGTGCGGTGGGCGCGAATTGAACTACGTAAGTGATGTTGACGTGATTTTCGTGGCCGAGGCTATCGGTGCTGACGAAGCCGGATCCATGAAGACCGCAACCGATTTGGCCACCGGGGTGATGCGCGCATGCAACTCGGTTACCTCGGAAGGATCAATTTGGGAGGTCGACCCGGCGCTGCGCCCAGAAGGTAAGCAAGGGGTGCTCGTTCGCACCATCGACTCGCATGTCGGATATTACGAGCGCTGGGCCAAGACCTGGGAGTTTCAGGCGCTGCTAAAGGCGCGACCATCAGCTGGTGATATCGAACTTGGCAACCGTTATGTGGATGCGGTTGCACCATTTGTCTGGAGTGCTGCCGATCATGATGGATTCGTCAGTGACGTGCAGTCGATGCGTCGTCGAGTCGAGGAGCATGTGCCCGCACGAATCGCTGAACGCGAGCTAAAGCTTGGCCCAGGTGGCCTGCGTGATGTTGAGTTCTCGGTGCAGTTACTTCAATTGGTGCACGGGCGAAGTGATGTGATGCTGCGCAGCGCGACCACTCTTGTCGCACTCGAAGCGCTGGCCACCTGGGGTTATGTCGGGAGGGATGATGCGTCAAGCCTTGATGATGCCTACCGGTTCTTGCGCACCCTTGAGCACCGCCTGCAATTGCACCGCCTGCGTCGAACCCACACCATGCCCGAGGACGATAGCGACCTGCGTCGGTTAGGCCGATCCCTCGGATATCGCGGTGATCCGGTCGGTGAACTCCATGCGAATTGGCGCAGGCATGCGCGGGAGGTGCGCCGCCTGCACGAGAAGCTGTTTTACCGGCCGCTGCTGCAAGCGGTCGCACGCCTTGATGCCGGTGAAGCCCGACTGACCCCGGACGCGGCTGAAGCGCGCCTGCGGGCCCTGGGCTATCGCGATCCAGCCGGAGCACTTAGGCATCTGGAGGCACTTACCTCCGGGGTCAGCAGGCGGGCAGCGATTCAACGCACTTTGCTGCCGGTACTGCTCGGCTGGTTTGCCGATGCTCCTGACCCCGACGCAGGCCTACTCGGATTCAGGCGGGTCAGTGAGGCGTTGGGTTCAACCCATTGGTACCTGCGGCTACTTCGTGACGAGTCAACTGCCGCGGAGCGGATGGCGCAGGTTTTGGCCTCCAGTAAGTATGCAACCGAATTGCTGCTTCGGGCTCCGGAGAACGTTGCCATGCTCGCTGAGCAAAGTGAGCTGGAGCCCCGCTCCTTGGAAACCCTGCTGGCTGAGGCCAGGTCGGTGGCCGATCGCCATGATGATCCAGTCATCGCCGTTGGGGCGGTACGGGCCCTTCGCCGACGTGAACTCTTTCGCATTGCCGTTGCCGAGTTGCTCCACGTAGCCGAAATAGATCGGGCTCAAGTTGCGCTAAGTGATGTGGCCACCGCGACGATCGTGGGCGCCCTGCAAGTGGCCGAGCGGGTGGTCGCCGGCGATACGCCATTGCCGATGCGATTCACGGTGATCGGCATGGGCCGCTTTGGTGGGCGCGAACTAGGGCTGGGCAGTGATGTTGATGTCATGTTCGTCTATGAGCCGATTGCGGGCGCCGATGCGATTGCGGCCAATTCGGCGGCATTCGCCGTCGCGAATGAGTTACGCACCTCGTTAATGGCAGCTACCAATGATCCACCCCTCGATATTGATGCGGATCTGCGCCCCGAAGGCCGACAAGGGCCGCTCGTTCGATCACTTGCCTCCTATGAGGCCTACTACGGTCGTTGGTCGGCCGGGTGGGAAGCGCAAGCGCTATTACGTGCGCAGGTGGTCGCGGGCGATAGCGACCTAGGTGCGCGTTTCGTGGCACTTATTGATCCGCTGCGCTATCCAGCTGACCAGATCTCCGAACCTGCGGTACGAGAGATTCGTCGGCTTAAGGCGCGTATGGAGGCGGAGCGGTTACCGCGCGGGGCGGATGCGACCTTGCATACCAAATTGGGTCGAGGCGGACTAAGTGACGTCGAGTGGGTGGCGCAGTTGCTGCAGATGCAGTACGCGTTCGAATATCCGTCCTTGCGCAGTACCCAAACCCTGCCGGTTCTCGCCGCGGCCGAAAGCGCAGGCCTCCTGAAGGCTGCCGACGCTGATGCCCTGCGGACGGCTTGGCGTCTGGCTACGAGCGTCCGCAACGCCGTCATGCTGGTTCGTGATCGCGCATCTGACCTCGTGCCGACGGATCTAGGTGACCTGGCGGGAGTTGGCTACATCATGGGTTACCCGCCCGGGTCAGCGGGGCAACTAATCGAGGACTATCGACGGGTTACGAGGCGAGCTCGGCAAGTTGTTGACCGAGTGTTCTACGGCGAAGATTCACTAGGGTGACAGTGGCGCATTAGCCAAGAACTGGAAACTGTCGCGCTTGTACGGGTAGAGGAAGCGGTCGCAACCTTCGGGTATTGACGGGTCGAGTTTGCGGCATAACAGGCTGCCGTTCTTCTTGTGCCGGAAATAAAAGCCGGCGGTCCACCAGTTATTCATGTCGAGCACCATCGCCTGCTGGGCCCCGGCTCCGACCAAGGTGTTGGCAAGTCCGTCGGCTGACAGAAATGGTGACCCGACATAAATGATGCTGCCGTCGGCAAGCTGCCCGATTCCGGCCCGCCAAGCCAGACTCTCTTTATCGGTGGTTGCTCCCCAAACTACGTTGTCGGTCGGACTCGAAACCTTAGACTCACCCTTGTCGACTATCAGGCTAAGGTTCTGCCGCACTGCTTGAATATCGTCGGTCATTTTCAGGTCGCGGCCCCACTTACCCACCTTTATTGATCCGTCTTTGTAGACCACGGTGCTCGCCTTGCCGTCGACCAGTGGCTTGACCATTTCGCCGCCGTAGTAGTAGCCCCCCATTGAGTCTTCGAGTCGAAAACCGCCGTTGAAATTCGCCAGCACGATGGGCCACAGATCTTTAGGCAGTGCTCCATTAAATGGGTTCGGGCCGCCGGGCTCTTCGTACCCAGGGATGTACATGGCATCAGCAAGCAAGGTGTCGATCCAAAGTACCGAGGCGTAATAACTGGTGTGGATATTGTCGGCCCGCACCCGGGCGACATACATTGCGGGAACCCCGGCTACCTTGCTGCCGACCGGCTGCCAGATGCCCTCCTGGGGTTCGGGATTCGGCACGGGTGAGGTAATGGGCGGCGGCGGGTCTAGGTGGGCAACCACGGGGGTGAGGCTCGGGCTGGGTGCAGCACCTGTTGTAGCACCTGCTGTAGCACCGGTTGTAGCACCTGTTGCAGCGCCGGTTGTCGGACTGGGCAGAGCCGACGGTTCGAGATCTTCTGGGTCAAGCCCGGCGGCATCTTCTGCGGTGACGTCGGCTGACAGCGTCGGGGTGCCACCAACGTCCGGTGTACTTACGTACGTGTAGTAAACATCCTCCAGCTTGGCGACCAGCGGGCCCATTTTGTTGTCGCGCATCCAGGTGGCGACTATCACCTCGGTGGGTTCGCCATTGGCATTTGCGTAGGTGCCTTGAAAAGTGAAACCGGCCCAAAAAGCCGCTGCGGCGAGCACGGTTGACACCGCGAGGAGGAGCAGGCGCCAGCCGGGGTGATGCTTTCGAGCATGGCGCCTTCGTGCCGGCCGGTCATTGGTCGGTGCATCCTCGCTCATTATGAAGGGATCTTAAACCCGAAGGGCATCAAGCAGGGCGGGCCACCGAAGTGACCCGCCCCCTTTCCCCTTGCACGCGAGGCGAATCGACGCGAAAGGGAACCTGCGCTATCAGATGTCGTAGTAGAGCTCGAACTCGTGCGGATGCGGCCGTAGGCGAATCGGATCAATCTCGTTGGCGCGCTTGTAATCTATCCACGTTTCGATCAGGTCGCCCGGGAAGACCCCGCCGGCCTGCAGGTACTCATTATCGGCCTCAAGGGCTTCTAGGACCGCCGGCAAGGACCCGGGCACCTGCGGGATGCTCGCCATCTCGTCCGGCGGCAATTCGTAGAGATCCTTATCAACCGGCGCATGCGGCTCGATCTTGTTCTTGATGCCGTCCAGGCCAGCCATTAACTGGGCGGAGAAGGCGAGGTATGGGTTACTCGATGGATCTGGCACCCGGAACTCGATGCGCTTGGCCTTGGGCGAGTTCCCGGTGACGGGGATCCGGATGCAAGCCGAACGGTTGCGCGCGGAGTACACCAAGTTCACCGGGGCCTCGTAGCCGGGCACGAGGCGGTGGTACGAGTTCACCGTCGGGTTGGTAAAGGCCAGCAATGAGGGGGCGTGGTGCAGCAGGCCGCCGATGTACCAGCGGGCGATATCCGAAAGCCCGCCGTAGCCGCGCTCGTCGTAGAACAGCGGCTCACCGTTCTTCCACAGTGACTGGTGGCAGTGCATCCCCGACCCGTTATCACCAAACAGCGGCTTGGGCATGAAAGTCGCGGTCTTGCCGTGCGCCCAGGCGACATTCTTGATGATGTATTTAAATTGCATCAGCTCGTCCGCGGAGCGTTGCAAGGTGTTGAACCGATAGTTGATTTCACCTTGACCGGCGGTACCAACCTCATGGTGCGAGCGCTCCACATGCAGGCCCACCTGCAACAACTTTGCGACCATGTCATCGCGGATATCGACGAAGTGGTCAACCGGCGGAACCGGGAAGTAGCCACCCTTATAACGGGTCTTGTAACCGCGGTTACCGCCCTCTTCTACCCGCCCGGTATTCCACGCACCTTCAACCGAATCAATGTGGTAGTAGGACTCGTGTTGGTTGGTCTCGAACCGCACATCATCGAAGACGTAGAACTCGGCCTCGGCACCGAAGTAGACGGTGTCGGCGATGCCCGTGGACACCAGATAAGACTCAGCGTTGGCTGCCACATTGCGTGGGTCGCGGCTGTAGCGCTCATCGGTGAACGGATCCAGGATCGAGAAGTTCATGACCAAGGTCTTGGCGCTTCGGAAGGGATCGACGAAGGCGGTGGTGGGGTCTGGGACGAGTTTCATATCTGATTCATGGATGGCCTGGAAGCCACGGATTGACGACCCGTCAAACATCAGGCCGTCATCGAAGACGGATTGATCGAAGGACTCCACCGGCATATTGAAGTGCTGCATCACACCGGGCAGGTCAATGAATCGCACGTCGACAAACTTCACGCCCTCGGCTTTGAGGTAGCTGAGTACCTCGGCTGAACTCTTAAACACGAAACCCACCTTTACCCTTCTAAGTCGCTGCCCACCGGATTGATCCCAATGGGTTCTCGCCTCGCACGGTGGCAACCGCCGCCGGATGTTCGCAGATTAGAAAGACGCCGTGTCATAGGTGTATCCCGACTGTTTCGGGCATGTTAAAAAATGCGCTTATTTCTGACCCGGGTAGCGTGGGCGGGTGACTTCAGGCACATCCGTCCCAGTGGCCACCCCCGGCGAGGTGGCTGGGATAGGCCGCCGAGTCGCGGCCATCTGCCTGGATTGGCTCGCCAGCATCTTGCTCTCCCGGGTGTTTTTCGGGCAAGTCGCCTACGGGTCAGCCGAAGGTTCGATTTCGGTCTTGCTGCTATTTGCGGCCGAGGTCATCATCTTCACCTGGCTGATGTCGGCCTCCTTCGGACAAAAGATCGTGGGGATCTCGGTACTTCAAGTGGACGGCGGGCGTCTTTCGCTCTGGCGCATTATTGCCCGGACGCTGCTCATCTGCCTGGTGATCCCGGCGCTGGTCTACGACTCAACCGGCCGCGGTCTCCAAGACCGGGCGGTAGGCAGCACAGTGTTTCGCACGCGGGGTGGCGCGGTTCACTCTCCGTAAACAACCGGCCCCGGGCCAACAGCGGTCAGGGTCCAGCAACAGGG
>SYJA01000027.1 GCA_005798555.1 Actinomycetota bacterium | reverse complement strand
CCCCGCTACGAAGATTGAACGGTCAACTAGATGGCCGTTCGGTACGACCGGGAGTCCTTGAGAGATCAGGGGCTCTTCGTCGTTTCGGGGGAGCTCGCGCAAGCTCACTAAGCAGTTGGGCGGGATGAGTCACGACTTATCAACGGTGTCTAGGCCCTGGTACCTCGCAAGTTCCATAGCGTCGGCCGTCCGAGCGCCACAACGGAGTGACAATCAGATCGACACCAATCCCGGGCGCGGACTTCGCAGCCGAAGCCACTCGCCAGCTGGTGGTCCGCCGCCGGTCACGCGACGGGCACCTCAGGAAAGGGTGCCCAGGGCCGATCCATCCGTCTGGTGGCGCGGCATGTAACTAAGGTTCTCACGCAGCCGCCAACCTCCGGCTCCATCGGTGACGACTAGCCTTGCCATGCCGTTCGAGCGGTCGATGATCGAGTAGTCCTGCCCGGCATCAGATGCGAAGCAGAACAGCGTCACCAACGGCTGATCCCCCGTATTAACGCTGCGATGGATCCATCGGCCCGGAACGTAGACGGCGTCTCCGGGGGACAGCGGTTCGGCGATCGTGTTGGCCTCGCAACTTGGTGATCGTGCATCCTCCGTTTCTCCCCGCTACTGGAAAGTTCGCCGACCGCGCAGTTATCAACTCGATGACTGCCCGGCCGGCGTTCTGCATTCGGGGCGCGTCGGAGGCTTTGGCCGTCTGGTCGAGGTGGCTGTGCGAGCGGGGTTCTACGCGGAGTTGCCTTGGATCCGTCAAGACCGTGGGCGCGAGGCAGGCGTCAGGTTCTTGCTTGACAATATGAATCTTTATGGTCACACTTATGACCATGTCGACGATGCCGTTAGCCGAGGTTAAGGCGCACCTGTCCGAGGTGGTAAGTCGGGTGAGCAGTCAGCACGAGCGCGTCACGGTGACTGTTCATGGCCAGCCTTCGGCGGTGATCATGGCGCCCGACGATGTCGAGCGCCTTGAGGAAACGATTGCCGTCCTGGCAGATGGGCCGCTGATCCTGCAGCTCACTGAGTCCGAGGCTGACCTCGCGCAGGGACGCGTCGAGGGTGTGGACTCGCTCGCACAAGCGATGCGTGCCCGCACGACCGGTGCCTGATCAAGGCATGTTCGAACTCGTCATCACGTCCACCGCGAGGCGTCAGGTTGGCGAGGTGCTGCCGTCTTCCATCGCGTTCGCGGCCTACGAATTCATCACCGGGCCACTGCTGGAGAACCCGCATCGTGTCGGCAAGCAGCTCATGCCACCGCTAGAAGATCGACATAGTGCCCGACGCGGGACCTATCGCGTCATCTACCGGATCAACGACGTTGCACACACGGTCACGGTCCTCGCTGTGAGCCCAAGGTCGGACGCGTACCGCACTCCATGAGCGATTCGAAAGTTTGCGTGGGAGGTTCACGATGTGGTCACCCAGGGGGACCCACCCACCGGTGATGGCTGCAGACTGAAGAAGCAGGCGTGACTTACTCGCTGAAGTGTCGGATGGCGAAAGCGCCGCCTTTAGTTTTCTGGAACCTGGCCGGCCTGTGATTCCCATAGGTGAACGCTATCAACGGGATGTTGGCACGGCGGGGTGCTCGGTGACTATGAAGTGGTCGGGATGGGCTCTACTCTTCGTTGCCCGCAAAGCACGAGTAACACATGAGGGTCTGGGAGGGGCTTGGGGCGCCGTCAATACTGCCGGCACCCGGACGCACTCAACTAACACCAAGGGCCAATCGAGGACTGGCCGCCGAACTTACCGGGGCACTGACTTCACTCTTCGACATTATGGTGCCTTCCCATTTGTAAGTGGCGCCGCTGCTGGCGACTACCCGCAATGAGAACACCAACAAGACCAAAAGGCAATGGCAAAACACCTAGCGGTTCCCCGGCTACCGCTGGCAGCGAGTTACCGTGGCCTACGCTGCGGAAGGTTACCTAAGGCATTTTTTTGAAACCGAGCAAGGTGCCCGCGCGGTGCACCCAGGATGCGGCAGGGCGTCGGCCGGCACCGGGCCCGGTAGGCGCACTGCCCTGCAGGGCGCCGAGCATCGCGGCTATGGCGCTGTCAACCGGCAGATCAGTTGCATCATCGGTGGCATCTTGGGGCCCGGTCAGCTGCTGTCGAAGTACCGCTAGGTCACCGACGATCTGCACACCGCTGGCTTCGATGCGGTTAACCATCTGGCCGGCAAGTTCGGCGGCTCGGTCCAGAGCCCATTGCGGGGTCGCCATGCCGGCTTCGTCAGGGTCAGGCGCCCGGCCCTCCACCAACTCCTTGACCATCGCCGCCTGCACCCGGTTCGGGTAGGCCCGCCAGCCCGCTGAGCCGCCGACCGCCACGTTAAGGCGGCGCAGGAAGGCGGCTTCGGCCAGCGTCAGCGACCTGTTCGACACTTCACCGCGCCGGTCATAAAGGGTTTGTCTCGGCAAGCCGAGGAGGTCCTCAAAATTGTGGAAGATGCCCTCGCGTGCTCGGTCATCGACAACCACCACGGTCACGTGCTCGGCGCCCACGATGCCGGCCCATCTCTCAACCAAGAGGTCGTGGCGGTGGCGCCGCCAAAAAATGGTGTTTCGCGTGGCCTCGTCATCTTGGAAGAGCATTCGCTGCAGCCACGGCAGGTACGGGATCTCGAACCCGGACTTGAGGTTCTGCTGCCAAGCCGAGGGCAGGATGCGGCCAAGATTGCGCAAGGTGACGACAACCCGCAGTCGCTCGCAGGTCATGTCTTTGGCAATCCGGCGTACCACTTCGTCTGGGGACTCCGCGAAGAACTCACTTGAGATAACCGTGACGCCTTGGTACGCGTGGGCCGCCTTGACGACCTGGTTCCACAAGGCTTGCTGCGGTGGCCGGGCGCCGTCGGTGCGCCAGCCAAGGGGGCGGCCCATTACCGATGAGGCCACGTCGCGATGGGCCATCAGTTGCCCCGGGTAGCGCACCTGCCAGTTGCCCAAGATGTCGCGGGAGTTAGCCAAGGCGGTCTGGACGGCGGTGGTGCCGGTCTTGTGGACACCAATATGCAGGAGCATCGACCCGGGCGGGGTCCCGAGGCGCAAGGACCCCGGTGACGCAGTCATTTTTGCAGGATAGCCCACCGGGCATGGGCCCATGGGGCACGGGCCGGCAGTGCGCGGGCGGCCCGTGCGATTGGGGTATTCTCGAAAAACCCGGACCGCCTGTTGGCCGCTCCCAGCCCAAATCACCTGGAGACTTTGTTGCCCGAAGCACGCAAGCGCAGTCGGGCTGCCGGTATCGCCAAGTTATTCGCCGCCGGGCTCAGTGTCGCGGTGGTGGTTGCAATTCCGGGCCTGATCGTCCAGCCATCGCCGCAGGCCACCGGGGCCGAGCCGGTAGCAAGTGCTACCGCGGCACCGGATTCAAGCCGGTCGCCAGCACCTGCGCCAGCACCTGCGGGGTCAGTTGTTGAGTCCGAAGTATCACCGATAAAGAACGTAGTGCTATTGCTCGCGGACGATCTGGACTGGCCGCTATTTCAGGAGGTCCCGCGCCTGGCCGCGCTCACGCAAGCCGGCACCACTTTGACCAACTTCGTGGTGACCGAATCCTTGTGCTGCCCGTCCCGGGCTTCGATCCTGCGCAGCCAGTACGTGCACAACCATCGGGTCGAATCGAATGTGCCAGAGACCGGCGGTGGCTGGGACACCTTCTACCGGCTGGGGCACCAGAAGGACAATCTGCCCACTTGGTTGAGCGCAGCGAAGGTTAGCACCGCGCACATCGGCAAGTACCTCAACGGATTCCCGGGCCGCCGGCTCGACCCCGCATACCTGCCGCCGGGCTGGGATCACTTCGTGACCGCGGTGCGCGGTGGCGGCTCGCCATATGACGGCTACAACTACTCGTTGAATTCAGGCGGCGTTATCAGCCGGCACTATGCGGGCCAGGATGACTTCCTCGAGGACGTGCTCACCGCCGATACCAACAGGTGGCTCGAGACCGCGACCACACCGTTCTTCCTTGAGTTCACTTCTTATCTCCCGCACGCGCCCGCGCCCACCGCGGCGCGCAACCTTGGGTCCCGGGCCGGGGCCCAGGCGCCAAGGGGTGCGGCGTTCAATGCAACGGGCACTGACGAACCGGACTGGCTGCGTTCGCTACCGCGGCTGACCCCTGAGCAGTTGGCCGGGATGGATGAGCTTTGGACCCGGCGCCTGGAATCCGCGGAGACCTTGGCCGACTCCTTCGATGCCATCATGTCCCAGTTGCGCACCACCGGGCACCTTGATGACACCCTGGTAATCGTCACCTCCGATAACGGGTATCACGTCGGGACCCACCGCCTGCCTTCGGGTAAGCACACGCCATACCGCGAGGATTCGGTCGTGCCAGCGGTCTTGATCGGCCCTGGTATCCCTGCCGGTGGCGTAGTTAGTTCGATGACCTCCACCATTGACCTTGCCCCCACCATCGCGACAGTGCTCGGTGCCGCAGTGCCTAACTGGGTGGATGGACGTGACCTGCTGCCACTTATTGCATCCCCAGCCTCGGCGCCGTGGCGAACCGGGGTCCTAACCGAAAACCTGAAGGCGACCTTGCCGGGGGATCCGGATTACTCGGACTCTGAGGCGCCCGCATATCAAGCGCTGCGCACCGAGGATTACCTATACGTCTCGTACGGCGATAACGGCGTCGCGCTGTATGACCTGCGCACCGATCCGCAGGAGATAAACAACGTACTCCGATCGACCAGCCCCGAGGTGGTGGCGAGGTTGGCCGCGCAACTCGCTGCCTTGTCAGCATGCAGTGGCCCCGGTTGCCGGGTGGCCGATAGTTTGTAGCTAGCCGATAGTCAGCCGGCTTGCAGCATGGCGTCGATGACGCGCTCGGCGGCCCGGCCGTCGTCATACGTGCAGAACCGCGCCCGAAATTCGCGGCGCAGCCGAGCTGACCGCGGGCCGAGGTATTCGCGCCCGGCCAGCACCGTGGCGAGCTGTCGGGCATTGCGCGCCACTAGGCCAGGGGGCGCGGCCAGCAGGTCAAAGTAGGCACCGCGCGTTTGGCGGTAGTTGTGCCAATCATCGGCGTAGATGACGACAGGACGATCCAAGAGCGCATAGTCGAACATCACCGACGAGTAGTCGGTGAGCAGCACGTCGGCGGCCAGGTAGCAGGGGGTGATTGACGGTACTTCCGAGCCGTCGATGACCCGCCCCGATTCCATCAGGGATCGAATCACCTTTGTCTCGGTGGCCGTGTGGTGCGCGCGCACGATGAACACGGTGCTTTCGGGTAGTACGTCAAGGAGAGCCTTGAGATCGATGCGCATCGACGTATCGCCCGCAGCCTCGCGAAAGGTAGGAGCGTAGAGGATGGCCGTGGCCCCCACCGGCACACCGAGCAGTTCACGGGCGGCGGCCACCCCTCCAGGAGTCGAAGTCACGAGGGCATCGTTGCGCGGGTAGCCAAACTCCAGCCACTGATAGCGGCATGGATATGCGTGCGACCACATCTCGGTCGAGTAGGCGTTGGAACTGAGGGCAAAGTCCCAGCGGTCGCTACGTCGTAGCAGGTTCTCGAATTCCCGCAGGGATTGCGCTTCATCAGTTGCGACCAGCCTGCCCTCGCTGCGCTTGGGTTGACGCACCGGATCGACGGCGGTGCTTGCGACCGAGCTGGAAAGTACGTCAAGACCGCAGTGCTTAAGTGGGGTGCCGTGCATTGTCTGCAGGTGTACCTGTCCCGGGCGTTTGACTAAAGCGCCGGGGAAGTTGACGTTGTTGACGAAGTATTTCCCCCGCGCGAAGAGGGCGTAGCGCCGCCAGCTATCCGGGGCCAGGTGCGCGGTGCCGGGGGGCAGGTGTGCCGCCTGCTGAGCGGTGATCAGCCAGACCGCCTTCAGGTTCGGTGCCACCTCGGCGAGCCGCTCGAAGACGGCCCGCGGATTGCACCCGTACCCGCTGCCCCAGTACTCGGAGAACACCACCAGATTTGGGTCAATTGGTCGCAACCGCTCCAGGAGGTAGTAAATACGGCCGATTTCGCGGACCCGCCGCACCGCTCTTCGGGTAGGCCAATAAATCGCACTCGCGGTACGTCGCAGGCTTACGCGCATTGCGTCGAGGCGGTTGTAGAGAGTAAATGACCGGTAGGAACGATTCAAGAACAATTGAATGCGCAGGTTACTGGCCGCGTTCTGCTTTAGCACCGTGGACCAGTCCTGGTTGTACCTGCCGACCGACCTGCGCGCCTGCTCGTAGAACTTGGGCCGATCCGCGGGCGCGAGCCGATCTGCGTGGCGCAGGATCTTCACATAGTGGTTGACCATGATGTCGAAGACGTGCTTGCGCAGCGGTAGAGCGATACCGCGTCGATCCAACTCGGTAAAAACGTCGTCGTAGCGGCCGAACACATCAACATGTCGCGGGCTGGTGCTGCCGAGGATGCTTCCCGCGCGACGTTGTCGATACAGCAGAACGACCATATTGAGTGAGACAGCCGATGTTGCCTCGAGCAACACCGTGTAGGTAAATGCGATGTCCTCGTAGTAACCGGTCGGGAATTCCAGCCCGAGCTGTTGCAGGAAGTCGCGCCGGTAGACCTTATTGCAGGCGATAGGTAGCAGATTGAAGAGCCGAGGGTGTTCGCTCGGCACGAAGACCGAGGCCGACAAACTCGCGAGGATCTCTGCGGCCCAACTGGCGGTGCGGTGCCCGTCCCACCAGGTGCGCGCGTAGTCGTAGATGAGCAACTGCGGGTAATCGCCGTATTCGAGTCGATCAGCTATCGCTGCCAGCGAACCGGGCGCAAGGGTGTCGTCGCCGTCGAGGAAAAGTACGTACCGGCCGGTTGCTGCCGCGAGCCCCGCATTGCGGGCTCCGCCGAGCCCCGCATTTTCAGCCAAGTGCAATGGCCGAACCCGCGGGTCGTTCGCCGCGACGTCGTCGATTATCGCACCGCTCTGGTCAGGGGAGCAGTCGTTCACGGCGATAATCTCGACGTCGGCGAAGTCCTGCTCGAGAACAGAGAGCAAGCACTCACGAAGATAGGCCTGCACCCCGTAAGCGGGCACGATGACTGAGATCAAGGCCACGTCTGCGAATCCTACACAGGTGCGCGCCGAGCAAGGATCACCTAGAAGCTGCTATAGGGTCGACGAGTGCCAGCCGCAAGTGTGACCAACCCCGTACTTATCGGGGGCACCGGCCGCAGCGGCTCCACCATCTTGGGGCGCATCCTTGGGCACCACCGGGATCTTTATCTCACCGATCCCGAAGAGGTGCGCTTCATCGCCAACAACCCGGGTCTGGCCGTAGCGCTCGGTACCCGGCGGTCCCGGTGGCCGGCCCGCATGCGGGCGCAGGCGGCGGCGCGCAAGGCGGTGAGTCGCGCCCAGGGAGCCCATTTCGCGAGACCCAATAACAGCGGGCTGCAAATGTGGCTGACGAAGGATGAATTGCGCCAGATCGGCGATCGCTATCTCGAGCGCTTCGGGCCGGAGCCGTTATTGGCGACCCGCGAGTTCGCGCAGTCGGTGATGGACAAGGTGGCTGAGCCGGCGGCCGGCCGGCGCTGGGTTGATGGCACACCGGCCAATGCGCGAGTAACCGATCTGATCGAGCCGATCTACCCGGACTGCCAGGTAATTGCGATCATCCGTGATGGTCGCGACGTGGCGGCCTCCTTCGTCGAGCAGACCTTTGGGCCGAACGAAATACTGGGTTCCTTGCGAGAGTGGCATAAGCGCAGCTTGCGCATGTACCAGGCAGTCAAAGCCTGTCGCCCCGGACGCATTCTCACCATCGACATGCTCGACATGGTGCAGAACAAGCGCGAGGAGTCGATGACTCAGATCTGCGCGTTCCTTGGTATTAGCGTTGATCCGCAGATGATGGAGTGGTTTGCCAATAATGTCAGCGTCGACCGGGCCCATGTCGGCCGCTGGCGCACCCAATTCGATCCCAAGACGACGGCCCAGATCGACGAGCTTTATTCAAGGCTGGTCGCCGATCTGCGAAAGCACGGCGTTCCTATCCCGCTGGAGACTTGAAAAATCTTGTCGCGACCATGAACCAATTGAAACGGAGGGCTGATCTTTGAATCAATTACCTGGCTCAGGGCTCAACGAACGAGTCACCACCGAGATCCCGGTGGTATCGATGGCGAATTGGCGTGCCGGTGGCGCGCAGCGCCGTGGCTTCGCTGCTGATGTTGTCGAGGCCTGCCACCAGACCGGTTTCCTGCTGCTAGTCGACCACGGGGTTAGCGAAGACCTGATAGACCGTTACTTCAATTCCCTGCAGCTGTTCTTCGCCCTGCCGACCGAGACCAAGGCCTTGATGGCGAAGAGCAGGTCCCGGCACTTTCGCGGCTGGGAGGCCATCGGCGCAGAACTGACGAACAACCAGGTCGACTACCGGGAGCAAATCGACCTGTCCGCTGAGCATTCAGCGCGCCCGGCCGATGTCGCGCCGGCCTACCTGCGCCTTGACGGGCCCAACCAATGGCTGCCAGCGGAGGTACTTCCGGGATTTCGTGAGGTGGTCACCGAATACTTCGATGCGATGGTGGCACTTGCCAATGAGTTGATGGGCGTTATCGCGGTCGGCCTTGGCCTCCCTGAGGACACCTTCGCCCGTCGCTTCGGCGAACGCCCATTGGGCTTCCTGAAACTCATCTCCTACCCCCCGACACCTAGTGGGCAGGCCGGAGTTAATGGTCACCACGATGCCGGCTTCCTCACCTTGTTGTTGCAGCACGGGGTTGGCGGCCTTCAGGTGGAAAGCGAAAGGGGTGACTGGATTGATGTTCCACCCCGCGATGACGCTTTCGTTGTCAATCTTGGCGAAATGCTGCAGGCGATGACCGGCAACTATTTGGTCGCCACCAACCATCGGGTTATTACTTCGGCCCAGCGCTTCTCGTCGGCCTACTTTCACGGTCCTGATCTGCGGGCGAGCCTGGAACCACTCGACCTTGACCCGAGCTTTGCGCAGGCGGTGGCAAAGAGCCCGCGTCATCGATCGGCGGGGTTCATGGCCAAGCGTGAGCAGCTGCTAGAGGGCAGCGAGGGCCTCGACGGTGACGCCGTCCAGATCTTCGGTGAACAGATGTGGAACTACTACCTGCGCAGTTACCCGGAGCTAGTAAGTGCCCACTACCCGGAAGCT
>SYJA01000026.1 GCA_005798555.1 Actinomycetota bacterium | reverse complement strand
GAGAAGATCGGCGTAATGTTCGGCTCACCGGAAACCACGACCGGCGGTAAAGCCTTGAAGTTCTATTCATCGGTGCGCCTTGACGTTCGTCGCATCGAGACCCTCAAGGGTGGAACCGAGGCAGTCGGTAACCGCACCCGCGTGAAGGTCGTTAAGAACAAGGTTGCACCGCCCTTTAAGCAGGCCGAATTTGACATCTTGTATGGCGAAGGTATCTCGCGTGAGGGATCACTTATTGATGTTGGAGTTGACCAAGGGATCGTTAAGAAGTCGGGCGCTTGGTTCACCTATGAGACAGATCAATTGGGTCAGGGCAAGGAGAACGCTCGGACTTTCCTGAAAGACAACCCAGACCTCGCAAATGAAATCGAGAAGCGGATCAAGGAGCAGATGGGGATCGGTGCCCGGCTCGATTCCCCTGCCGACATACCGGCGGTGGCGTTGCCGGAGGCACCGAGTGCTCCCGAGGTGGCGGTTAAGAGCTCCGGTAAGCCTGCTGCGAAGCCAATTGATATTGCCTAAGAAGAGGTAATGGAGCAAGAGCGTTCGGCGCAGGATTTCGTGCAGGATGCGCGAACTATCGTGTTGCGAAAACTGAATTGCGCGGCGCGTACCCGCTCTGAGTTAGCCGGGGACTTAGCCGCTGCCCATATCCCGGAACTAATAGCCGGGCAGGTTCTTGATCGCTATGTCGAGGTCGGTCTAATCGATGATGCTGCACTTGCCGAATTGTGGGTAACCTCGCGACAACGAACCAAAGGCAGTACTCGATTGGTACTCAAGCATGAATTGCGCAAGAAGGGGGTAAGTGACCTCGATGCCGAAGCGGCCCTCGCGCTTATCAGCGATGACGATGAATATGAGCGGGCGCGGCGGCTGATCGCCAGCAAGTTGCGGGCCACCGAGCGGTTGGCGCCAAAAGTGCGTTCAAGGCGCTTATTGGGTCTATTGATGCGCCGGGGCTACCCTCCTAATTTGGCGAATGCGGTGATCTCTGAGGCCTTGGGGGAGTGCGACTAATTTCACCAGAATTGGGTTTGCGTATCCGATGAATTTCCGGCTAAATGGGGCCCATCCGCTATTTAGCTCTGGGAGTTGCTGTCATGCCTGGACTTTCGAAATGGGCAATCCGTCGCCCTATTGTGGCGCTCATTGCTTGGCTACTGGTCCTCGGTGCCATCGTGGGCCTGGGGAGCCAACTTGGGGGCGCACTTAATGACTCATTCTCCCTTCCCGAGACTGAATCCACGGTGGCCCAAGAATTGCTCAGCACCGGTGGCGATAGTGCCGCCAGCGCCGGCGCGGGTGCGCGGGTGGTCTGGTCACCGACCGCTGGCTCTGCTGTTGATTCTGCGGTACTTGATGAGGTCACCCCGCTCTTACAAGAGCTCGCGGGCCTAGCCAGCGTTAGTTGCATAACCATGCCGACCGGAGCCAGTCTGGGCCCTGATTGCCCGGCCGCACCGGCTGGACTGGACCCGGATCAGTTGCAGCAGTTGCCGGTCGAGCAGCAACAGCTAATCGGCGATGCGGCGGCGGCATTCGCGGCGGCATCGTCCGTGGTCAGTCCGGATGGTCGTGTTGCGTACTCGAATGTGACTTTCACGGATGGCTTGGTCTCCGCAAGTGATGGTGCCGCGTTCTTGGCTGCGGTGAAGAGCGCTAACACCGAGTCATTGCAAGTTGGCGCCAATGGCCAGGCCCTGGAGTGGGCGGCTCAGGAGCCACCCAAGAGTGAGGCCATCGGTATCGGGGTGGCGATTATCATCTTGCTGATTGCCTTCGGCTCCGTCATAGCCGCGGGGATGCCAATCTTCGTTGCGGTGGTTGGGTTGGCGATGGGGCAGATGGCGGTACTCCTCGTCGCGAATTTCCTCGATGTTGCCACCTTCGCTCCCACCTTGGCGGCGATGATCGGGCTCGGGGTTGGCATTGACTACGCGCTTTTCGTCATGAACCGATTCCGGCAGGCGGTGTTGGCCGGCCATGAGCCAAAGGCCGCGGCGCGCGAGTCGGTGGAGACCGCCGGGCGAGCCGTTCTTTTCGCGGGTGGCACCGTGATAATCGCGCTACTCGGTTTGTTTGTGCTGCGGATCAATTTCTTTAATGGCCTCGCCGTTGCTGCCGCATTAACAGTCCTAATGGTGATGCTGTCGGCCCTTTGGATGCTGCCGGCGCTACTTAGCCTCCTGGGAACCAAGGCACTAGGCATCCGGTTGCCATGGGGCAAGAAACCCGGTGTGGCGCACCCCGAGGGTAAGCGCTGGGCGCACTACGGCCATAACCTGCAACGCCGCCCGTGGCTCACGACCATCGGGGCCGTCGCTGTCATCGTGATTTTGGCCATTCCGATGCTGAGTTTGCGCCAGGGGTTCGCTGATGACTCCGGCAAGCCGGCGGGCAGCAGTTCACGTATCGCCTACGACCTAATGTCAAGTGGCTTTGGACCGGGCGTTAATGGCCCCTTCTTTGCGGCCGTGAAACTCCCGACGGCAAATGATGTCGCCGCATTCACCAAAGTGGTAACCGGGCTGGGCGCGGCTGCTGGTGTTGCCTCGACTTTGCCCACCCCGGAAATGATCCCGCTCATCTCGATGAACCCGGACTCTTTTGGTCCAGATGGCACGGTGGCGACCATTATGATCACCCCAACCTCCGCGCCGCAGGATGCGGCCACCACCGAGCTGCTGGATCGGCTTCGGGGCGAGGTGAATCCGGAGCTGGAAGCCACGACCGGCGCCCAGATTTATATCGGTGGCGCCCAGGCGATCACCTCGGATTTCACCACCGTGCTAACCGATGCGCTGCCGATCTTCCTGCTGGTGGTCGTTGGGCTTGGCTTCGTGGCCTTGGTCTTGCTGTTCCACTCACTGTTGGTGCCGCTGACCGCGGCAATCACCAGCCTCATGAGCTTCGCGGCCGCCATGGGCATCACGGTCGCGGTCTTCCAATGGGGCTGGTTGGCGTCGCCCCTTGGCATCAGTGGTACCGGGCCGATCATGCCGTTCCTGCCCATCATGGTTTTCGCGATCTTGTTCGGTTTGTCAATGGATTATCAAGTGTTCCTGGTTACCCGCATGCAAGAGGAGTGGGCACGAACCGGTGATAACGCGGCATCGGTGCGGCGCGGGCTCGCGGGCTCTGGTCGGGTGGTGATGATTGCTGCAGCAATCATGGCAAGTGTCTTCTTGGCTTTCGTCCCAACGCCGGAGTCAACTATCAAGTTGTTCGGTATTGCGCTCTCCTCCGCTGTGCTTATAGATGCGTTCTTGGTGCGGCTGGTCCTAGTGCCTTCCTTAATGTCGATACTCGGTAAGGCAAACTGGTGGTTACCTCGTTGGTTGGATCGAATATTGCCGCGCGTGCAAATTGAGCCCGGGGCTGATGAGATCCAAGATGATGACGATGACCTAACCGGTGGTCCCGCACCGCGCGAATCAGTTTCGGTCTAGTCGGCCACTAGGACGTCCTGCCTTGGTATTTCCCCGGTCTAGCTTTAGGGCTAGGGCAAGTTTGTCGCCCTAGCGGTTCATTTGGGCGGTTGGGCCCATACACTCCACTGACGTTTGACTGGCGGGAGGAGGGGTATGCAATCCGGTGACTCAAGGATGGCGGCGTCCTCCCAAGATCTGAACCGCACGGAGCCTAAAGATCTCACCTACCAAGTGCGCACCTACGGGTGTCAGATGAACGTGCACGACTCGGAGCGTCTATCGGGGCTGCTGGAGTCGGCTGGCTATCAACCGGTCGCTGACGGCGCGGTAGCTGACGTGGTTGTCTTCAATACCTGCGCCGTGCGCGAGAACGCGGATAACCGCTTATACGGAAACTTAAGTCATCTGGTCCCGGTCAAAGAGGCAAATCCCAGAATGCAGATCGCAGTCGGCGGCTGTCTCGCGCAAAAGGACCAGGGCGAGATCTTGCGGAAGGCCCCGTGGGTTGATGTCGTCTTCGGCACCCACAATATCGGTGCCTTGCCGTTGCTCCTGGAGCGAGCCCGCAGCCAGGGTGAAGCGCAGCTTGAAATCAAGGAGGCCCTAGAGGTCTTCCCATCGAGTCTGCCAACCAAACGCGATGCAGCCTATGCGGCCTATGTCTCCATCAGTGTTGGGTGCAACAACACCTGCGCGTTTTGTATTGTGCCCGCGCTGCGTGGGCGCGAGAAGGATCGAAGGGCCGGTGACATTCTAGCCGAAATCGGCATGCTGGTCGATCAAGGAGTCATGGAGATAACACTGCTTGGGCAAAATGTGAACGCCTATGGTGTCGAGTTCGGTGACCGCGAGGCCTTCGGGAAGCTATTGCGCGCCTGTGGGCAGATCCCCGGCTTGGAAAGGGTCCGGTTCATCAGTCCCCATCCACGTGATTTCACGGACGATGTAATTGACGCGATGGCCGAGACAGCAAATGTCATGCCACAGTTGCACATGCCATTGCAATCTGGATCGGACTCGGTCCTGCAGGCGATGCGTCGTTCATATCGGCAGGATCGTTATCTAAGAATCATTGAGAAGGTCTACAAGGTGCTGCCCGAGGCGGCGATTACCACCGACATCATTGTCGGGTTCCCCGGCGAGACCGAGGAGGATTTCCAGCAGACCGTGCACGTAGTGCGCGAGGCGAGATTCGCGGGCGCCTATACCTTCCTATACTCGCAGCGGCCAGGCACACCGGCCGCCGAAATGCCGGGACAAATCCCGCATGAGGTGGCGCAGGATCGGTACTTGCGTTTGGTCGAAGTGGCAAACGATATTGCCTGGTCCGAAAACAAGCGGCTTGTTGGGCGGACAGTGGACGTTCTGGTGGCCGGTGGCGAAGGGCGTAAGGATCTAAAGACCGAAAGAGCCTCAGGGCGCGCACCGGATAACCGCCTGGTTCACGTGGCGCAGGGATCGGAGTTTGGTGTCCTGCGACCCGGTGACATTGTCACCGCGGAGGTGACCTACGCCGCACCTCATCACCTCGTTGCCGACCATGTCATCGCGGTGCGGCGCACCCACGCCGGTGACCTGGGCGAGCAGCCGGTGGACAACTCCGTGTTGTTGGGGTTGCCGGCGCTGCGCCAAGTGTGAGTCACAGGTGACAGTGCTAGCCATCGTTGGCCCAACTGCCGTCGGCAAGAGCGCACTGGCGGTTGCCGTAGCGAGACGCTGCCGGGGTGAGATCATCAACATCGACTCGATGCAAAGCTACGTTGGCATGAACATCGGGACGGCGACACCGAGCGTGACCGATCGGGCGGGGGTTGCGCACCACCTCGTTGATATCTGGCCGCCGGACCACGAGTTGGCTGTCGCGGAATACCAGCAGGTGGCACGGTTGGCGATCGATGATGTGATTTCTCGTGGCGCGCAACCGATAGTCGTGGGGGGCTCCGGCTTGTATGTCATGGGGGTCTTGGACGATTTGCAGTTCCCGGGTACTGACCCAATCATCCGTGGGAACTTGGAGGCAGAACTCCAGGCCGAGGGCCCCGCGCAGTTGCACGCACGTCTTGTCCTTGTCGACCCGGTGGCAGCGGCTGCGATCCTGCCGACCAATGGGAGACGCATCGTGCGGGCCCTGGAGGTAATTGAATTAACCGGTGAACCGTTCACCGCGACATTGCCGCCACCGGTCTCGATTTATCCGACCGTCCGAGTCGGGCTGGAGATCGAACGTGAGGTACTCGACCAACGAATTGCCGATCGAGTCGAGCAAATGTGGGCGGCCGGCTTTGTTGACGAGGTGCGCCACCTTGCAGAGTCCGGTTTAGCAAATTGGCGCACCGCATCAAGGGCACTGGGGTACTTGCAAGTGCTGTCCCACCTAGGTGGGCATTGCACTGAGTCGGCGGCTAAGCAGGCGACAATTGATGCGACGATAAAATTTGCCCGCCGCCAGCAGCGCTGGTTCAGGCGAGACCAGAGAATAAATTGGCTGAACTACGATGCTTCAGATTCCGTTGAGCGGGTCTTGGCACTCCTTGAGTCTGAAACCTTGACGTAGTATTCGGTCCCGAGCAGGACGGTAGCCAGTGGCCCCGGTATCCGGGTAAGTACCGCGAGGGTGCGCACCGTTCCATCAGCACCCATTTGAGATGCGTGGGCTCGCAGGGATTGGCGTTTAGCGTCCAGGAAGGGGCGAACATCGACCCGGTGGGTGATGTGGGCCCTTGGAGTCCAGGCCTCGTCGAATTCGCCGTCATCCCAGTCACTCGGGGTGAGGTGCAATCTGGCTGCTAGCCGGGCAGCTCGGGCGATGGGCTCACGAGGCAAGGTCGCTTCGAATAACCGTGGCGGGCGCTTGGCGAACACCGCGGCGGCCCGGACGACCCGGTGCACCTGCAGATGGTCGGGGTGCCCATAGCCCCCAGCGCGGTCGTACCCGATGAGGATGTCGGCCTCCTCCTCATCCAAAATGGTGGAGATCCTCTTTGCTACTTGGAAGCGGTCCAGGTGGGCGAAGCCCTCGGCGTTTTCACCCCGTAGTCCAGAATCCGGATAATTCAGCGGCACGATCCGGTGCACCCCCAGTGCATCAGCCGATGCGGCCAGCTCGGCTTTCCGGCGAAGTCCAAGTCCATCGGACATTTGCGAAGTGGTGAGTCCAGCTTCACCATTGGTCGCTACAACCAGTACTACCCGGTGGCCTGCGGCCACGGCTTTGGCCATGGTGCCGGCGGTGAGCAGGGCTTCATCGTCTGGGTGCGCGTGCACGAACACCAAGGTGTGCGGCGGGTGGGGCGTCATGATGGATCCATTGTGCCGTACGGTCCGAGAGTGAGAATTGCGCATGTCAGTGACTGCTACCTGCCCCGCGCCGGTGGTATCGAGTCACAGGTTCGAGCCTTGGCCGGCGCCCAGGCCTTGGCCGGTGACCAAGTGCGGGTCATCACCGCCACCCCTGGGTCGCATGGGGTGCCAACTCGGTCCCAGCTGCTAGACGGCGAGTTGATTGATGGAGTTCACGTGCACCGGGTGGCGATGCGACTGCCCTTTGAATTACCAATTCACTTACGCACCAGGGCTCATGTTGGCGAGTTGCTAACTGTGCACGCTGTTGATGTCGTGCACGTGCACGCCGGTGTGATCTCCCCATTCGCCTGGGGCGCGATGCGAGCCACCCACGAACTGGCGATACCTACCCTGATTACGGTGCACAGTATCTGGGGCCCACTGGCTCGCCCCGCTTTTCGAGTCGCCTATGAGGCCGGCCGGTTATCGCGTTGGGGGATGCAGGTTTCAGCGGTGAGCAGTACTGCTGCCAACCTGATTTCGGAGGCGTTGCCTGGTCTGGGCGAAGTACTTGTAGTCCCAAACGGCATCGACCCGGATCACTGGCAAGTAAAGCGCCACCCACGCGGTGATGCACTCAATGTGGTGACCGTAATGCGATTAGCCCCACGCAAACGCGCTATCGCATTGCTTAGAGTCATGGCTATCGCAAGGCAAAGTGATCGACGAATTTACCTCACGGTAATCGGCGACGGGCCGGTGCGCTCGCGGGCGGAGAAGTTCGCTCGAGACCATGGGCTAGCCGGTTGCGTCAGGTTCACCGGCCGCCTTGACGCCGCTGACATCAAGAAGGTGTTCGCCAGCAGCGATGTCTTTATTCAACCCTCGATCAAGGAGTCTTTTGGCTTGGCGGCACTGGAGGCCAGAAGTGCTGGGTTACCGGTTGTGGCCCGATCCGGTACCGGCACCACGGATTTCATTACCGATGGCGAAGGGGGGCTGATTGCGGCTGATGACGCTGGGTTGGCTGCAGCCCTGGTCCGACTAGCCGGCGATCGTGACCTGCTTGAGGCACTGACCGCGAGGAATTCTGCTACCCCGCCGGCTCAGACTTGGCCGGCGGTTCTCCAGCAGGTGCAGGCCGCATACTTAACGACCATCGCACGCAGTGGCACCTAGACTGAGCGCATGGCCCCACTAAACGAAATTAAATTCATCAAGGGCCATGGCACGGGCAATGACTTCTTGATCATCCCCGATCTCGATGGTGTACTTGATCTCACCGCCAATCAGGTGCGGCTCCTTTGCGATCGGCACAAGGGGGTAGGTGCTGACGGCATCTTGCGCGTCGTGCGTACCAAACACATGACGGAGTTCGTGGATCAAGGTGCCGGCGCTGAGTTTTTCATGGATTACCGAAACGCCGATGGCAGCTTGGCCGAGATGTGCGGCAACGGGGCTCGGGTATTCATCCGTTACCTCGATGCAACCGGACTCATCACCGAAAGCGAGGTTAATATCGCGACTCGAGGTGGCCTGTTTGCGGCGAAGATGAATTCCGATCTAAGCGTCACCATCGATATGGGGCGCGCAACTGCAACGGCGGTGGGTCCGGTTTCGGTACTTGTTGCGGAGCAGGTCTGGCCGGTCATCGCCCTGATGGTTCCGAATCCACATGCGGTGGTGTTCGTTGACGACCTTGCCGATGCCGGTTCGCTACTTATTGCGCCGAAGGTGCGTCCGGCTGATGCATTCCCCAATGGGGTGAATGTGGAGTTCGTCGTGCAGGTGGCTCCCGGTCAGGTAGCCATGCGCGTATTCGAACGTGGGGTGGGTGAAACCCAAAGCTGCGGTACCGGAGCCTGCGCGGTGGCCTGGGCTACGGCGCGGCGCAGCGGGGAGCCGGAGCTGCCCTCGACCACGACCGTTGAGGTACCCGGTGGCACGGTCTATGTGACCGAGACCGCGGACGGGCATCTGCTTTTGACCGGCCCGGCGGATCTAGTCGCCCGCGGCACCGCCTTGTTGCCCTAAGGGCCCTGTGGATCGTCATTTGGGGGATCGCATTGCTCATGGCACCCTTAGGGCTACATGAGCCCCAATGACGCCGTCACCCACGACCACCTAGCCCGCGACTATTTAGCCGACGACCGGGATCTCTCGGGTGATGGGCTTGAGCTAGAGGAGCGAAATGCCCTGCGCCGGGTGGCCGGGCTCTCGACTGAGCTCCAGGACGTCACCGAAGTTGAGTACCGGCAAGTCCGGCTGGAGCGCGTGGTACTGGCCGGTGTTTGGACTTCGGGTACGGTGCAGGCGGCTGACCGGAGCCTGGCTGAACTGGCGCTATTGGCAAAGACCGCCGGCTCGCAGGTGTTGGCGGGCGTCAGTCAACGCCGCGACACCCCGGACCCGGCCACCTACCTTGGTTCCGGCAAAGCCGGTGAGCTTCGCGAGATCGTAATCGAGCACGAGGCTGACACGGTGATTTTTGATGGGGAGCTGACACCGGGGCAACTGCGAAAGCTTGAACAGATCGTGAAAGTAAAGGTGGTCGATCGCACGTGGTTGATCCTGGACATCTTCGCCCAACATGCGCGCAGCCGGGAAGGCAAGGCCCAGGTGAGCCTGGCGCAGATGCAATACCTACTGCCGAGGCTGCGCGGGTGGGGCGAGTCGTTGTCGCGGCAGGCCGGTGGGCGCGCCGGTGGAGCCACCGGCGGGGTTGGCACTCGCGGGCCGGGTGAGACCAAGATTGAGACCGATCGACGCCGAATTCGAATGCAGATGACCAAACTTGGGCGCGAGCTCAAAGAGATGGAGAAATCCCGCACTACGCAGCGGGCGGCCCGTCATCGTGCCGGCATCCCAGCGGTTGCCATTGCCGGCTACACGAACTCGGGCAAGTCCAGCATGCTGAACCGGATGACCGGCGCCGGGGTATTGGTCGAGGACGCCCTTTTCGCCACCCTTGATCCAACAGTTCGCAAGGCGCGAACGCCGGGCGGTCGTGATTACACCCTCGCCGACACCGTCGGGTTTGTCAGGCACCTGCCCCATCAACTTATTGAGGCTTTTCGGTCGACACTCGAGGAAGTCAAGGATGCTGATCTGATCTTGCATATCGTCGATGGTTCCGATGA
The DNA here is from genome assembly GCA_005798555.1 of Actinomycetota bacterium. Taxonomy (GTDB): domain Bacteria; phylum Actinomycetota; class Actinomycetes; order S36-B12; family S36-B12. Next base: position 6,908 of record SYJA01000026.1, on the reverse strand, counting down.
GGCACCGCTCGAGCAGATCAGTGCGGTCCGCGAAGTGCTCAAGGAAATCGACGCTGGCAACGTGAGTGAACTTATTGTCATTAACAAGGCTGATATTGCCGACCCGGAGCAGGTGGCGCAATTGCTACGCGCCGAGCCCCATGCCTTCCTGGTTTCAGCGATGACGGGCGAAGGCCTGGAGGCGCTGCTCTTGGCGATCGAAGGGGATCTACCAAGCTTGCTACGCGATGTTGATGTGGTTGTCCCGTACCAGCGTGGAGATCTCATCTCCCGGGCGCACTCGCAAGGCGAGGTGCTCGCGGTCGAGCACATTGCGGCTGGCACCCATCTGACCGCCCGCGTGCCCGAGCAGTTGGCGGCTGAGCTGGTGCAGGCAGAACATGGGTGAGATATCGGCAATCGACGACGCACTCGACCGGGTGATTGAGTTCATCGGTGGCGACAGCCGATCAGGTCAGCACCTGATGGCCAATGCGGTGGGTGCCTCACTCTCGGGTACCGGGCACCTGATCGTGCAGGCTGGCACCGGCACGGGCAAGTCGATGGGGTACCTGATCCCGGCGGCTCTCTATGCCACATCGCATCAGCAGGCCATCGTGATCGCGACAGCCACCTTGGCACTGCAAAAGCAGTTGATGGACCACGATCTGCCCCTACTTGCCAGCGCACTGGAGCCACTACTGCAGCGCCCGGTTACCTATGCGGTACTAAAGGGTCGAAACAACTACGTATGCCTGCAAAAACTGCATGGCACGATTCCTGAGGATGAGAGTGCCGCACTATTTAGCGCCCCGAAGAGTGCGCTCGGGGAGCAGGTGGTGGCCGTTCGGGCTTGGGCGGAGCAGACGAGCACCGGTGACCGAGACGAGTACCCGGATGAGATTGACCCGCGGGTTTGGCGCAGTTTGTCAGTGGGTCGCCGCGAGTGCATAGGTGAGACCAAGTGCAGTTTTGGCCAAGAGTGCTTCACCGCCAAGCGGCGCCTGATCGCCCAGGAGGCCGACATCGTTGTGACCAACCACGCGATGCTGGCAATAGATGCCCTTGAAGGCATCCCCGTGCTGCCAGAGCATGCCGGGGTGGTCATTGATGAGGGACATGAGCTAGTCGACCGCGCGACAGCAGCCGTTACCGGTGAGTTGTCGGTGGCCATGGTGGAAAAAGCGGGTTCGCGCAGCCGCAAGCTCTTGGACCCCAAGAGTGTGGAGTTCTTGCAGCGGGCGGCCGATAGCCTCGAGGACGCCCTTCGCCGCACTGCCGCTGGGCTAGTTGGGCCCACCAGGCTAGAGCCACTTGGCCGTGAATTGGTGCTTGCGCTGACGCTGATCCGCGATGCCTGCTCCAGTTCGATGACCGCCTTAAATGCCGATAGGGATAAAGACACCGATGTCTTAGCTGCCAAGCAGCAGGCTCGAGGTGCCCTCGAAGAGGTGCACGACATAGCTGGCAGTCTGCTGACCGCTGGGGCCCAAGATGTGGTGTGGCTTGATCCCGGAGAGAATCGAGCTGCGGTGGTGCGAATGGCGCCACTGTCGGTCGCGGGCCTATTACGTGAGGCGCTTTTCAGTAAGACGCCGGTTGTGCTGACAAGTGCGACGTTGACCGTGGGTGGGGCCTTTGACGCATTGGTGCTCTCACTCGGGTTAGCTGACCAGATTGTGACCACGATGGATGTTGGATCACCATTCGATCATGCGGTGCAGGGGATTTTGTACGTTGCTGCCGATCTTCCGGCGCCCGGCCGCGATGGTGTCGCGATGGAGGCACTCGACGAATTGGCTGAACTTATTGAGGCGGCCGGGGGGCGAACCTTAGCCCTGTTCTCAAGTTGGCGCGGGGTTGAGCGAGCAGCTGACTTCTTGCGGGTTCGCCTCGACACCATTGCCACGCCGCTGTTGGTGCAGCGCAAGGGTGACGCTGTTGGGTCGCTGGTGCAGAAGTTTGCTTCAGACCCGGCAACTGTGCTGCTTGGCACGGTTTCGCTTTGGCAAGGAGTCGATGTCCCGGGGGACTCGTGTATTTGCGTGGTTATTGATCGGATACCGTTCCCGCGGCCAGATGACCCGCTCATGGCAGCGCGGCAACGGGCCGTTGACGATGCCGGTGGTTCGGGATTTCGGGCCATTGCCGTTCCGAAAGCCGGTCTGCTGCTGGCCCAGGGGGCGGGGCGCCTCATTCGTGGGATGAACGACAAGGGTGTTGTCGCGGTCCTGGATTCGCGCTTAGCGACGGCCGGGTATGCGCGAGCGCTCCGGGAGAGCCTGCCTCCGTTTTGGTATACCACCGATCGTGCCAAAGTGGTCAGTGCGCTGGAGCGCTTGCGTGACGAGGCGCCAACGCGAGATTAGGCGCCCAGGTTAATTGAGCTCGTCGTGGCTACAGGCGACGCAATACTGAAACGACCTTGCCCATCACCGTGGCTTCATCACCGAGAATGGGTGCATAGGCGGGGTTGTGGGGCATCAGCCAGACATGACCATCGCGACGTTTGAATGTTTTAACGGTGGCCTCGTCAGCTAGCAGTGCTGCCACGATGTCGCCGTTTTCCGCGGTGGGTTGCTGCCGAACCACCACCCAATCCCCATCGCAGATGGCGGCATCGATCATCGAGTCGCCAACTACCTTTAGGAGGAAGAGTTCACCTGCACCCACTAGGTCACGTGGCAGCGGGAAGACGGTCTCAACTTCTTGCTCGGCCAAGATCGGGCCACCGGCCGCGATTCGGCCAAGTACGGGCACATAGGCCAAGTCGGATTCTGGGAGCGGGCTTTCAACGAGCCGAAGGCCGGCGGGTGCACTGGGCTCGGCGACCACCAGGGCCCGTGGCCGGTTGGGGTCGCGGCGTAAGTAGCCGAGTTTCTCCAAGGCACCTAGTTGGTGCGCCACGCTGCTCGGGGAGGTCAAGCCGACTCCCACGCCGATTTCGCGGACGCTCGGGGGATAGCCCTGACGCTCGACTGTTTCGCGGATTACCTCGAGGATGGCGCGCTGGCGCGCCGTGAGCCCGGACTCATCGGGCGGCCCGTCAGGCAGTTCGCTAACACCAGTGGCCACGGGGGCTCCAATCGCTTAATGGGGTGACATTGGGCAAAATCCGCGGAAATCCGCGCATTTGAGCCAAATGTCCTACCCCGGGTTCAAGGTATGACAGAACCTACCGAACTTTTAAAGAATATTCAAACATATGTTCGAATGTCGGCTGGACGTGTCGCGGTGTTCGTGCTATAAATCGTACAACTGTTCGATAGCACACCTGTTCGAATAACACGAGAATCTTTGATCTGCAGCAACCAGGTTGGCAGCAACACACCGAAACCGACCCATCAGGGTCCAGCCGAAAGGACGAACCAATGGCACTCACCGCGCCCTTCCCCGCGCCCCGTGCGACCGCCCGTGCGACCGCCCGGATGACCACACGCAACACATCTCGCCGAGCCAGCCAGCAGCTCCGAGTCGCGGCTACCGGTGCTGGTGCTCGGAAGCGCCCCCTTCGCCTGACGACCAGAGGGCGGGTAGTGCTGCTGGCGGCCACGATTTTGGCCCTGTTCGCCGTCGTGGTTGCCTTCGGGGGGTTTACCGCTGAGGCGACCGGCGCGGTACCGGGGCCCGGCGTCGGCCCAGTGGCCGCGGTCGTGGTGGTGCAGCCGGGGGAGTCCTTGTGGTCGATTGCGCAGCAGGTGGCACCTGAGAGTGATCCGCGGGAGACCGTGAGCCGGATCCGCGACCTAAATGGCCTAGCCGATGCGATAGTCACCCCGGGTCAATCCCTAGTGGTTCCGGCAATCAACTAGTTGCCGCAGGACTACCATCGAGTTTCTCAGGGTTCGCAATCTCGACGGAGTCGCAATGTCCGCAGTTGGCCGGTACCGGGTTGAGCGTTTTGCCGGTGGGGCGCGCACTCAGGTCTCCGACGAGGTCGCGGTCGAAGAACCACTTGAGATCCGAGTGGTGGGTTGTCCGCCCTGGCTGACCATGCGCACCCCCGGCGACGACATTGACTTGGCACTGGGCTGGCTGGTTAGTGAAGGTGCGATAACCGCCGCCGCCGACGTAGTCAGTGCCCAGGAACGCAGCAGCGGCGCTGGCCTGGATCGGGCGAGCTCGGTAGCGGTCGTCTTGCGGGCTGGTATTGAGCCACCGACAGCCAGAGCGTATTCGGCGAGTAGTAGTTGTGGGGTGTGCGGTTCCGACACCAATCTCGATGTCCTAAGTAGGTGCGCCTGGCCCCTTGGCGACGTGACGGCGGCCGTCAATTCGCACACTCTGCTTGGCTTTCCGGAGCAGTTAAGGTCTGCTCAACGTGGATTTGGTCGCACGGGCGGGCTACATGCCGCCGCCCTTTTCGTCGCGAGCACCGGTGAGCGTCTGCACGTGCGTGAGGATGTGGGACGGCACAATGCGGTGGACAAAGTTGTGGGCTGGGCGCTGCGCGCCGGCCGGCTGCCGGGATCTGACTTGGTACTTCAGGTCAGTAGCCGGGCCTCGTTCGAGTTGGTGCAAAAAGCTGCAACCGCCGGCATTGCGATCTTGTCCTCGGTGTCCGCGCCGACCTCGATGGCAATTGAGTTGGCACGAGCAACGAACGTAACCTTGGCCTGTTTTGTCCGGGACACCACGTTCAACGTTTACTCGGCGCCGGCGCGAATTAACCAGGCCCCATGATCGATCAGGGCGCCGCCGATGTCTCGTACGTGATCTTGACGGGCGGGCGCAGTAGTCGTTTCGGCACCGACAAAGCGAAAGCCGAGATCAACAGCGTTTCCCTGCTGGATCGGCTTTTGGATTCCTTGCCCGAGGTGTCCTCGGTGCCCTCGGTGCCCGTGGTGATTGGCCCGGAGACACAAGGGGGGCCGGCTGCCGCGGTCGACGCAGGTATCGCTGCCATAAGTACGCGGTGGGTGGCGGTGGTGGCGGTCGACATGCCATTTGCGCCACCGGTGATTGCGTATTTGGTTCAACTCGCCCTTGAGGTAAAAGCCGATGGGCTGATTCCGATCGACGCCGGCGGCAAAGCGCAGTGGCTGTGCGCTCTCTACCAAGTGGCACCGCTCCGGGCGGCGTTGGCAGCTTTCGGCTCGGTGGCCGGTGCCCCCCTGCATAAAGTTCTGGCGCCACTGAATCTGCACCGGGTGCAATTACCCGGTGAACTAGCCAGGTTGCTGATAGATATTGATACGCCGGCCGATCTAGAGCGCGCGCAGTTGCTAGACCGAGGAGAAGGAGTCAGCAGATGAGCAATACCGAAGAGTGGGTTGCCGCGGTGCGCCAAGAGCTCGGGCTCGATACCCCGGTCGATGTGCCGGCCTTGCTGGACCTGGCCAAGGTGGCGGCGCATCAAATTGAGCGGCCCGCCGCTCCGCTCACCACCTACCTGCTGGGGTATGCGGTCGGGCAGGGCAAGGACCCACGGGCGGCTCTCGAACAGATCACCGAATTGGCGCAGAATTGGCCGCCGAGGGAGCCAGTCGCGCCGGAATCGGGCCAAAACTAGCCACGACGCGCCGGGGCCGACGCCTTGCGTTCCGCGGAAATCCCCGATACCTTCAAGACCCCAAGATGTAGTAGTTACAGCCCGGTGATTCCTCCACAGGTTGTGGTTACGGTTCCACAGGGTATCCACAGGCCGTCCCCACGATTGGTCCCGCGGCTAGGAGAAGTGCCCGAAATAGTGTGACGCAAGTGAGACAAGAGTCGAAAGGGAAGGGAGGTACACAACATGCGGTGTCCATTTTGCAAGCAGGATGACTCCCGGGTCGTGGACTCCCGGACCACCGAGGATGGCGCGGCAATCCGCCGTCGCCGCGAGTGTTCGGCCTGCGGCCGGCGTTTTACCACCGCAGAGAACACGGTGTTGCTAGTGGCAAAGCGGTCCGGGGTCCAAGAGCCATTTAGCCGCGCCAAGGTGATCGGCGGGGTGCGTAAGGCGTGCCAAGGTCGCCCGGTCAGCGAGGATGACCTGGGCAGATTGGCGCAGCGCGTCGAGGATTCGGTGCGCGCCGCCGGCAGTGCGGAGATCCCGGCCATGGAGGTCGGTCTGGCGATCCTTGGCCCACTTCGTGAACTTGATGAGGTTGCCTACCTGCGCTTTGCATCGGTGTACCGCTCATTCGACAACCTCGAGGATTTTGAAGCCGAGATCGCTCTCTTGCGTGCTGAGGGTGAACCACTTGGCCAAGAGCCGACAAATTCAGCAATCACAAAGAAGTCTTCCCAGTCCAAATAACCGCGCGATGCGAAAGGCACCACGATGACGATCACCACCAGCACCGATACCGGCTTTATCCACAACACCCTGCAGCAGCCGGGTCTTGTCATGGAGCGCGTGTACACCACCGAGGGACTGCACCCCTACGACGCGATCAACTGGGAGCGGCGCGATGTCGTGCAGAACAACTGGAAGACCGGTGAAGTGGTGTTTGAGCAGCGTGGGGTCGAGTTCCCTGATTTCTGGAGCCTCAACGCATCGACGATCGTCGCCACCAAGTACTTCCGTGGTGCGGTAGGTACCGATCAGCGCGAGTGGAGCCTCAAGCAACTAATCGACAGAGTGGTGCTGACTTACACCAGGGCCGGCAAGGAGCACGGCTACTTTCGCACCGACCAGGACGCCGAGATCTTCGAGCATGAACTAACGCACATGCTGGTGAACCAGGTATTCAGCTTCAATTCCCCGGTTTGGTTCAACGTCGGCACCGTATCTCCGCAGCAGGTCAGCGCCTGCTTCATCTTAAGCGTCGACGATCGCATGGAGTCGATCCTTAACTGGTACCGCGAGGAAGGCATGATCTTCAAGGGTGGTTCCGGTGCCGGACTGAACCTGTCCCGTATTCGCTCGAGCAAAGAGTTGCTCAAATCATCCGGCGGCACGGCATCGGGGCCGGTTTCCTTCATGCGCGGTGCCGACGCGT
>SYJA01000025.1 GCA_005798555.1 Actinomycetota bacterium | reverse complement strand
GCACCCAGCTGCCTTGATGTCCTCGGCGGCAAGTTGCAGGCGATCGATCATCTCGGAGGATGCGGTGATGGTCACCTGGCTGAGTTTGGCCCGCATTGAAACATTGGCATCGCTCTTGGCTTTGCGGATACCGGAGATGGCAACGGCTAGGTCGTCGAGCAGCTTTGGGTCTTGGCCTTGGGCGAGTGCAATCAGGTTGGCGCTGGCCGGCCAGGTCGAGCGGTGCACCGAGCCCACCTGCCACCAGCTCCAGACTTCCTCGGTGACAAATGGCAAGAACGGCGAGAACAATCCGAGCACGGTCTTAAGGGTGATGGCCAACGTGGCTTTGGCTGAGTCAGCCGGGGCGGCACCTTGGCCGCCGTAGGCGCGCTCTTTGACCAACTCGACATAGTCATCGGTGAAGTTCCAGAAGAACGACTCGGTGACTTCCAGGGCCTTTGCGTAGTTGAAATCATCGAAGGCCGCGGTCGCACTTTGCACGGTGGCCGCGAGCTGGGCGAGGAGGGCCTTGTCGACCGGCTCGGTGCTGGAATTTGCGTCCTCGATGCCTTCGAGCATCAGTACGAATTTGCTGGCATTGAGGATCTTGATCGCCAGGCGACGACCGACCTTCATCTGGCCGATGTCAAATGCGGTGTCGGTGCCGGGCCGCCCCGATGCGGCCCAGTAGCGGACGGCGTCGGATGAGTATTCGTCAAGCAGGCCCATTGGCGTTACCACATTGCCCTTGGACTTACTCATCTTCTTACGGTCCGGATCCAAGATCCAGCCGGAGATGGCAGCGTGGGCCCACGGCACGCAATCACTTTCCAGGTCGGCGCGTACCACGGAGCTGAAGAGCCAGGTGCGGATGATTTCATGGGCTTGCGGACGCACATCCATCGGAAAGACCCGCTGCCACAGATCCTCATCGCGTTCCCAGCCGCCGGCGATCTGGGGAGTGAGTGAACTAGTCGCCCACGTGTCCATGACATCTGGGTCGCCCATGAAACCACCGGGCACGCCGCGCTGGGCATTGGTGAAACCAGCAGGCGCATCACTGCTTGGGTCAATAGGCAACTGGTCTTCACTTGGGGTGATCGGCGCGTCGTAGCGGGGGGTACCGGCAACATCGAGTGGATACCAAACCGGAAGTGGTACCCCGAAGAATCGTTGACGCGAGATCAGCCAATCGCCATTTAGGCCGTCCACCCAGTTTTCATACCGCACGAGCATGTGGGGTGGGTGCCAGGCGATCGCGCGCCCGCGCTCGAGTAGTTCGTCACGAAGTATTGGGTTGCGCCCACCATTTGCGATATACCACTGCCTGGTTGTGACGATCTCAAGTGGCTTATCGCCCTTCTCGAAGAACTTGACCGCGTGGGTGATCGGCTTTGGCTCACCAACCATGTCGCCGCTGGCGGTCAAAAGCTGAACCGCGCGTTCCTTGGCGGTGTGCGCGGTGGCGCCGGCGAGTGTTAAGTAATTTGCCTTGCCGGTTTCACTTGTGATCCAGTCTGGAACATCGGGCAGGATGCGCCCGTCCCAGCCGATGATCGGGCGGGTTGGCAGTTGCAACTCACGCCACCAGATGACGTCGGTCAGATCACCGAAAGTGCAGATCATTGCGATACCAGAGCCCTTCTCTGGATCGGCAAGGTGATGCGCGACTATCGGCACCTCAACACCGAAGAGCGGGGTGGTGACACTAGTGCCGAAAAGTGGTTGGTATCGCTCATCATCTGGGTTCGCGACGAGAGCGACGCAGGCGGCGATCAGCTCGGGGCGGGTCGTCTCGATAAAGACTTTCTCATCTGGGTTGGCACTCTTGCTAAACCCGATTCGGTGGTAGGCGCCCGGTCGTTCGCGGTCTTCGAGCTCGGCTTGGGCAACGGCGGTGCGGAAGGTGACATCCCAAAGCGTTGGCGCCTCGGACTGGTACGCCTCACCGCGCTCCAGGTTGCGCAAGAAGGCAAGTTGGCTCACCCGCTGGGCATTGGCGTCAATTGTTTGGTACGTCTGACTCCAGTCAATCGACAATCCCATGCGGCGCCAGAGCTCTTCGAAGACGACCTCATCCTCAACCGTTAATTTCGCACAGAGCTCGACGAAGTTCTTGCGCGAGATAGGCACCTGGTGTTTGGCATCCGGCTCCGATGGCGGGGTGAAGCCTGGGTCATAGGCAAGGCTTGGGTCACAGCGCACCCCGAAGTAGTTCTGCACCCGGCGCTCGGTTGGTAGCCCGTTGTCGTCCCAGCCCATCGGGTAGAAAACCTCGAGGCCGCGCATGCGCTGGTAGCGAGCAATGCAGTCGGTATGCGTATAGGAGAAGACATGGCCAACGTGCAGTGACCCGCTGACGGTTGGCGGCGGGGTGTCGATGGAGAAGACCTGCTCGCGGGTCTTGGTGCGGTCGAATCGGTAGGTGCCCTCGGCCTCCCAGACCCCGGCCCACTTGGCCTCGATGCCCTCGATGCTGGGCTGCTCGGGCAACCTGGGCTTTGGTGCGGTGGCGGTCATGGTTGGCAATGGTACGGAAGCGTGCCGGTGCCGGGCACACCACTAGTTGCATTGCCTAGGTGAAATTGCAAAGTGCTGCCTGCCGATGCGGGTACGAACTATGGCCTGCTACCGGGTCAGGTGACAGTTTGGGTTTTTGACCTCGGGCCCTTGCCATCTCGCGGTTTAGGTGCTTCCGTTATCACCTAATCTGCTGTGCGTGTTTTGAGGGTAATGAAGAGTAGTTAAAGCCCCATCCAGCAGGCAGTGTCCGATGAAAACCACACCCACATCAGGCTGCGCGACTGAACCCGTCACCTGATCCTGTCGCCGACCCCTTCGATGGTCGCCGAATGGCGAGGAGGGCGCGCGCCTACACTCGGTGATGTGTCTGACGAATCGGGTGCATCCTTTCGATTACCGGCCTTACTGGCGGATCTAACGAGCCGGTGGCCCGAGAACCACATTGAACCTTCACTGACCCGGATAGCATCGGTAGTTGAACTTCTTGGTGACCCACAGCGCACCTACCCGGTAATCCATGTCACTGGCACCAATGGCAAGACATCGACCGCCCGGATGATTGAGGCCTTGCTTCGAGCCTTGGGGCTGCGCACCGGCTTGTTCACCTCACCCCATCTGCTCGACCCACGCGAACGCATCTGCTTCGACGGTCAGCCGATCTCCGCTGGTCGTTTTCTGCGGACTTGGGATGACATATCCCCATTCATTGAGCTGGTCGACAAACGCTCGGTGGCAGATGGCGGTATTCCCCTTTCCTTCTTTGAGGTGATGACGGCGTTGGCGTTCGCGGCATTTGCCGACGCGCCCGTCGATGTGGCGATCGTCGAGGTTGGCATGGGCGGCACCTGGGACGCCACCAATGTCGCCGATGGCATGGTAGCGGTGGTTACCCCGATTGACATTGACCATGTTGAGTACCTCGGTGAGACAGTCGCGATGATTGCACGCGAGAAGGCCGGCATCATCAAGGCCGATGCCTTCGTCGTGTTGGCCCAACAAGAACTGGCAGCCGCTGAGGTGCTGTTGGCGCGCAGCGTCGAGATGGCCGCCACGGTGGCACGAGAGGGCTTGGAGTTTGGTGTGCTGACCCGCGGGGTGGCCGTTGGGGGTCAGGTGCTCACCTTGAAGGGGCTGCGCGCGGAGTATGAAGATGTCTTCCTGCCGTTATTCGGCGAGCACCAGGGCGCTAATGCTGCCGTTGCCGTCGCAGCGGTGGAGGCTTTCATCGGCGGCGGCAATGAAGAGTTGGACATTGACATCGTGCGTGAAGGCTTTGCCTTGGTTTCCTCACCCGGTCGCCTTGAAATAGTGCGCCGTAACCCAACTGTCATCTTGGATGCGGCGCATAATCCACACGGTGCTAGGGCTTTGGCAACTGCCATCGCGGATTCATTTGACTTCGCCCAATTGTTTGCGATCGTCGGCGTGCTGAATGACAAGGATGCAGCCGGCATCTTGACGGCACTTGAGCCGGTTGTCGATCGCGTCATCGTCACCGAGTCAACATCTGGACGCGCGATGCCAGGTGCCGCCCTTACGGCGATCGCGAGTTCGATATTTGGCGCCGACCGAGTCTGGACCGAACAAGAGCTACTGGCCGCGGTGGATCGGGCCTTCGCCCTGGCTGAGGAGTCCGGTGAGTTCGGCGGCATTGGTGTGCTCGTAACCGGATCCGTCGCACTGGTTGGTGACGCCAAACGCCTTTATTCGGCCCGGTTAACGAATGGAAAGGTGATCGCATGAAGGTGCTGGGCTCTGCGGTACTCGCAATTGAAGCGGTCATCGTGCTGCTGGCCATCCCGGTAGCGGCGACCAACGGTTCGGTAGCTAATCCTGGGCTGGCCATCGGCATCGGGTTGGGACTTGCGGTGCTTTTACTGCTAGCGGTCGGTACCTTGCGCCGCCCCTGGGGCGTGGGCCTTGGCTGGGTTTTGCAGGTTGCCATTTTGGCCACGGGGCTACTCGTTCCCCTGATGTTCATCGTGGGTGCCATCTTCGTGATCCTTTGGTTCTTCGCGATTCGAAGTGGGCGCCGGGTGGACGCACTTCGGGCGGAACGCGCTGCAGACTCGGGTGAGGGTGCTGGCTAGAGTTTGGGTTCGTCAAGACCTATCCAATTGGCTATCTAGGGAGTCACACCAGTGTCGGAGCGCACCCTTGTCCTGATCAAACCCGATGGCGTGGCCCGTGGCCTGGTCGGTGAAGTCCTCGGACGCATTGAACGCAAGGGCTTCAAAATCATTGCCTTAGAAATGCGCACCTTGTCGGCCGCGGTTGCCCAGGAGCATTACGGCGAGCATGCGGATAAGCCGTTCTTCGGCGACCTAGTCGAGTTCATCACCAGCGCCCCCTTGGTCGCAGCTGTGATCGAGGGCCCGGCGGCCATTTTGTCGTGGCGCGCCATGATGGGTGCCACCAATCCGGCCAACTCGGCGCCGGGCACCATCCGTGGTGATCTCGCCACCGAGACCCAACTTAATGTCACGCACGGTTCTGATTCACCCGAATCAGCAGCGCGCGAAATCCAACTCTTCTTCCCGGGTCTGTAGTCCGATGCTGCCGGCGGTACTGGGTACGGCAGCCGGTGTCAGCATCGGTGTTGTGGTCGCCGCAGGCTCGCGCGGGCCGACGTTGGTGCCGTGGCCGGCGAAAGTCCGAGCTGCCTTCCCATTCGTGGTCGGTGCCGTGGCTGGTGCGGCGGTGGCACTTCCGGTCGGACTGGGGGCGGCGCTTGCATTGGCGGTCATTGGCCGCGGCAGCTGGCCGGTGAAGCCGGTTGCTGTTGGACTGGGCGTGCTGGGTGCCGGCGTTGCGGCCGGGGCTCTGGGCCGCGGGCAGGCTGCGAAGAAGCTCACCCCGCAAGGCCGTGACCTAGACCCGGCCTATGCCAAGGCGCCGTTGAATCCATTGGTATCCGGTAGCGCGCAGTCGGCGGTTTCAATGACCGAACTCGGGCGGGAAGGTGCCCGGTTTGTGGGTTCAGTAACAAGTGCCGACACCATCTTGGCGGTAACCGGTTTGGCACCGGTCGCTGAACCGGTTCGCGTCTTCATCGGTGTTGATGCTGCCGTCACGGTGGAGCAGCGCGTCGGGTTGGCAATGGCGGAACTTCGACGCACCGGTGCCTTCGACCGCGGCAGCCTACTCATTCAGGCGCCCGCGGGCAGCGGATACGCGAACTCAACCCCCGTCGACGTCCTGGAGATCTTGACCAGAGGTGATGCGGCATCGGTGGCGATTGGCTACGGGTTGCTCCCGTCCTTCCTCTCCCTTGGCAAAGTGCCGATCGCCGCCCAGACCCAGAAATTACTGCTCGACGCCATCACCGAGGAGTTGGCAACCCGCGCCAAGGGTCCACGGCTGCTGTTGTATGGCGAGAGCCTGGGCGCCAAGGTTCAAGAGGCGGCGGTGCCCGGCGGCCCAATTGACTTAGACCACTACAACATTGCCGCAGCCCTTTGGGTCGGCACCCCCGGCGGCGAGGTGGCAGATCGGTTCCACGCGCTATGCCAGCAGGAGTCGATCACCGTTGATCGTCCCGAAGAGATCCCGGTACCGCTACCGACCCCGCGGCCCCGGGTCTGGTTCTTGGAGCACGATGGCGATCCGGTGGTCCGCTTTCGGCCCGAGTTGCTCGCCAACAGGCCGGCCTGGTTGCCGTTGGACGGGCGCCGTGGACGCAATATCCCGGACTCGATGACTTGGCGCCCGGGCATCACCTATTGCCAGGCGCTGATCGACACCTTGTTCGCAACCAACGTTAAGCCCGGTGATTTTCAGAGCCTGGGCCATGATTACCGGGCCGACCTTGGCGCCGTTGCGACCGCGGCCTACGACTTGGCGGCCGATGCGGCCACCGCGGCGCGCCTCGAGACCCAACTGCGGACTTTGGAGAAAGCCAAGGCCGAGTTGATCGCCCAGGCAGGCCCGGTTACCTAGGAAACCCGACATTTCGGTCAGAGACCGGGTGCGTCCTAGGATAGGGATCGATCGTTAGCAGCCGTTCACAAACCCGACAGGAAGGTGGACACTTCCCCGTGGCCTCGTCATCATCCTTCATCGGGCGCGATATGGCCGTCGATCTTGGAACCGCAAACACCCTGGTGTACGTGCGCGGGCGGGGCATCGTCCTCAACGAACCTTCGGTCGTCGCGATCAATAGCAACACCGGGGGTATTTTGGCGGTGGGCGCCGAAGCCAAGCGCATGATCGGGCGCACGCCCGGCAACATCGTCGCGATTCGTCCGCTCAAGGACGGTGTGATCGCCGACTTTGACACGACCGAGCGCATGCTTCGGTACTTCATTCAAAAAGTGCATCGACGCAGGTACCTGGCCAAGCCTCGGCTGATCATTTGCGTACCGTCAGGGATCACCGGCGTGGAGCAGCGCGCCGTCAAGGACGCCGGCTACGCCGCCGGAGCGCGAAAAGTTTTTATCATCGAAGAGCCAATGGCCGCAGCGATCGGCGCCAATCTTCCGGTGCACGAACCCACCGGCAATATGGTCGTCGATATCGGTGGTGGTACTTCAGAGGTTGCGGTCATCTCACTCGGTGGCATCGTAACTAGCTTGTCGATTCGAGTTGGTGGGGATGAGCTCGACAACTCGATCATCCAGTTTGTGAAGAAGGAGTATTCCCTGATGCTCGGCGAGCGCACCGCCGAGGAAATCAAGATGGCTATTGGGTCGGCGTTCCCGCTGCCCGACGAGCCACAGGCCGAGATCCGCGGGCGTGATTTGGTCAGTGGCCTTCCCCGGAACATCGTGGTTACCGCAGAAGAAATCCGTCGAGCGATGGACGAGCCGGTTAAAGCGATTACCGACGCGGTCAAGGCGACCTTGGATCGAACTCCGCCGGAACTTTCCGGTGACATCATGGATCGTGGCATCGTCTTGACAGGCGGTGGCGCCTTGCTACGCGGGCTTGATGAGAGGTTGCGCCATGAAACCGGAATGCCAATAATCCTCGCTGACCGTCCGCTCGAATGTGTCGCACTTGGTTCAGGCAAATGCATCGAGGAATTCGAAGCACTGCAACAGGTGCTGATCGCCGAGCCTCGGCGGTAAATCCGTGACGCACCTCACCGGTGCCAGGCGGTGGAAGCCCACTCATGCTGAATCAACGCACCCGCATAATTCTCGCTCTCCTGGTAATAATCGCGCTAACTTTCACCATCTTGGATTTGCGGGGTGGCAAAGGCCCATTTTCAAGTGTGCGTTCGGTGGTAAGCAGCGCATTGGGAGGCGTGCAGGTTGCCGCCTCCGTAATCGTTTCACCGATAATCGGTGTTGGCAGTTGGTGGGGCACTTGGGGTGATCAGCGGGTGCGAATTGCCGAACTCGAATCCCAAAATGCCACCTTGCAAGACTCGTTGGTCCGCTCTGCTGAAGATCGGGCTCGGGCCGACGCTCTTGATCAGCTGCTTCGGGTCGCCGGGGTTGGTCGATACCGAATCGTGCCGGCGGAAGTCATCGCCGTGGAACCAGCCCAGGATTTCACCTGGACTGTGACAATCGATGCGGGCCGAGATGACGGCTTGCTAGCAAACATGACGGTAATCAATGGGCAGGGGCTGATCGGCCGGATCCTTAGCACCACCAAGACGACTGCAACGGTCGTACTAATTGTCGATACGTCCTCGGCTGTAGGTGCCCGGGTGGCTGGCACCGAGGAGATCGGTATTTTGTCCGGAACCGGGCGTCAGGATTCATTGGAGTTTCAGACCCTTGATCCACTTGCCACCTTGAAACCGGGTCAGGCACTGGTGACTTTCGGTTCGCGCAGCGGCCGGCCATACGCACCAGGGATTCCGATCGGTGAAGTGGTCGACGTGAGTGGTACCGCCGGACAGCTAACACGCATCGCGACCATTAGGCCATTTGCGGATGTCTCCACGTTGACGGTGGTGGGTGTGGTCATTAGGCCACCCCGTGCGGACCCACGCGATTCGGTATTGCCGACGCCACCGGCGAGCTCGAACTTTGCGCCGGATGAGACTTCGACGGCCGGCGGGATTGACGATGGGGCCAGTCCGGCGCCAACTCCTAGTAAAAAGCCGGAGAAGGAGACAGCTGCGAAGCCAGTGCCGGCGCCCGCAGCCTCGGCGGGGGCCACGGCAGATGGTGGAAGTAACTAAGTATGTGGATACGACAGACGGTTTTTTGCGCGAGCATCATCATCTTCGCGGTTATGTTGCAACTGACTTTGCTGTCGCGGTTGGGATTGCCCGGTGCTACTCCGGATCTAGTCGTGGTTTGCGTGGTGGCCCTGGCCTTGGCGTATGGGCCTGTCACCGGTGCGGTGGTCGGCTTTGCGGCCGGGTTGACCTTGGGCTTTACGCCCCCGGCCGGCGGCGTGATTGGCATCCAGGCTTTGGTTTTTCTGGTGATCGGTTTCTTAACCGGGGCGGTGATCGACCCGAGGGATCGCACCGTGCCGATTCTGGTGGGCATGGTCGGGCTGAGCACCGGTGCGGCGGCCTTGGCGTACGCCCTGATTCTCGCCGCGTTCGGAAGTAATCAGGTTAGCTGGGAGGAGGTGCCGACCTTGGTGCTGACAAGCAGCTTGTATGGCTTGCTTTTGGCGCCCATCGTGGTGCCAACTATTTCGTGGCTGGTCCGAAGAATTACCCCTGAGACTGAAATCTAGGAGTTGCCCGGGAACCGGAATAATGCGGCAAGCGTCAGAGCGTCAAACCACGCCTGTCAAAGCCAAGGCCATCAGGTTGTACCCAGGGAGGAGGGCACGCATGGGTGAACGTTCGAACCGGCGGTTAGTCATCCTCAGCGTGCTCGTCATCTCGTTGATGGCGACTTTGCTAGTGCGGTTGTTCTATTTGCAAGTAATAACTGGTGAGGGCTATCGGGTGGCGGCCCAGAGCAACACCTTGCGCGAGGTGGCGACACCGGCGGTGCGAGGGTTGATCTTGGATCAGGCTGGTCGCCCGCTGGTCGCCAATCGCACGTCCTTGGTTGTCACGGTTGATCGCGTCACCTTGCAGCGCGAACCAGATGACGGTGCTGCGGTCATCGAACGCCTTGCTCAGATACTTGATACATCGCCGGCCAGCATTAGTGATCGACTGATGACCTGCGGTGCGGAAGGCGCCAAGCCGCCGCCTGTCTGCTGGAACGGCTCGCCGTACCAGCCGATTCCCATTGCCCGAGATGTCGATGCCCAAACCGCACTATCAATAATGGAGCGACGGGTGAGCTTCCCCGGTGTCACCGCGGGGCTGGAAGCCATCCGCACCTACCCGGCGCCATTCAACGTCAATGCCGCGCATCTACTCGGATATCTGGGGCCGGTTACTGAGGAGGCGCTGACCGAGCAAGGCGATTCGGCGGCATATGACAGGTTGCGCCGCACCGATGTGGTCGGGCGCTCTGGCCTGGAATCCACTTATGACGAGGAGATACGCGGCAAGCCCGCGGTGACGACTTTGGAAGTCGACACAGCCGGGCGGATTACCAAGACCTTGGAGGAGAAGCCCGCGGTGGCGGGCGACTACCTAGTCTCGACAATCGATGCCCGACTCCAGCATCTCGTCGAGCAGCAATTGGTTGCTGCGGTGCAACGAGCGCAGGCGCAAGGATATCCGGGTGATTCCGGCGCGGCAGTCGTCGTTGATGTGCGAAATGGGCATATCCTGGCCATGGCTAGTTACCCAACTTATGACCCAGCAATTTGGGTTGGTGGCGTCACCGACAAGCAGTACCAGGATCTGATGGATAGTGATGCGCTGTCCTCCAATGCGACTCAAGGGCTTTTCGCCCCGGGCTCCACTTACAAGGTGATCAGCACCGCAGCGGCCGCGCGCGAGGGGTTTAGTTTGTATAGCAAGTATCAATGCCCCAATCAGGTGAAACTGGGTACCCAAACATTTCGAAACTTCGAATCCGCGGGATACGGGCCGATCACCCTTAAGCGCGCAATTGAGGTGTCGTGCAACACGGTCTTCTACGGGATCGCCGACAAAATGTGGAATGATGCCGGGGGCAACGACGCCAATCGCAATTCACCGGATCCAATCGCCGAGACGGCCAGGCTTTTTGGCCTTGATGCCAAGACAGGTATCGACCTGCCGGGTGAGGCCACCGGGCGGGTATCGAGCCGTACCTTCAAGGTCGCTAACTGGGAGCAAAAGCGCGATACCTGGTGCGCCAATGCGATTTCTGGATACCCCGAGACCCGCAAGACCAACCCCGGGCAGGCGGATTACTTCACCGCGCTGGACCGCGAAAACTGTGCTGACGGGTTCAGGTGGCGCGAGGGTGATGCTCTGAACGCGGCGATCGGCCAAGGTGATACCGCGGTCACCCCATTGCAGATGGCTATGGCGTACTCGGCCATTGCAAATGGCGGCACGTTGTATCAACCCCAGTTGGTCAAGGCCATCCTTGGAGCGGAAGGCAGGGTCGTTAGAGAAATTGACCCGGTGGTGACCGACCGTGTTGAGATTTCGCGAACTGCAATCAAGTTCATTAATTCCGCCCTGCAGGGCGTTACTGCCAACGGCTCCGGTGAGGCACCGTTCGCCGGCTTCCCACTGGCGCAAATCCCAGTTGCGTCCAAGACTGGTTCTGCTCAGGTTACCGGCAGTAAAATTTCGACTTCGTGGTTCGCATCATTCGCGCCAGCCAATAAGCCAAGGTATGCGGTCGTCATGATGGTGACCCAAGGCGGCACTGGATCAAAGACTTCCGGCCCTAGTGTGCGAAAGATCTATGAGGGTATCTTCGGCATCTCCGGTGGCACGGTGAACCCAGCCACGAGTGTGCTGGTTGATGGCGCCCCGCTGAAAAGACTGCCTGCGGTACGTCCGGACGGTACGCCGGTGGCGCCACGGGGCAAGATGTCAGGTCAGGGCGCGGCATCGGGAGGGGGTTCGCCATGAGTGCATTCTCAACAACGGACGCCATCGCCCGGCCACCATCACCCGGCCGCTCACGGGGTAGCTCTTATTGGCGTGATCTGGACTGGGTGCTGGTTGTCGCTGCCATCGGCGTCACGATCTTCGGGTCGGTGCTGGTTTGGTCAGCAAGCCGGGCCGATATGGCATCGGTGAATGACCCACAGTCATACCTGAAGCGGCACCTCATCATCGTGGTAGTCGCCATGGCCTTGGGATACGTCGCATCGCGGCTTGACTACCGCTGGCTGCGCGCGTACACGCCAGTTATCTATATCGTTTCGGTATTGCTGCTGCTGGTGGTTTTCATTCCAGTTCTAGGTACTTCAATAGCTGGAGCCCGCGCATGGATCGATCTGCCGGGTGGATTTACTATCCAGCCGTCCGAGTTCGCCAAGGTTGCGATCATCATGATGATGGCGGCCATCTTGGCGGAGAAACGTGACGTCGAAAGTGAGCCACATGATCGTGAGGTGCTCATGTCGGTCGGTGTCGCCGTGTTGCCGATTCTAATTATCTTGGTGCAGAACGACACCGGGACGGTGCTGGTCCTTGGTTCGGTGGCGCTATCCGTAATTGCCGTGTCCGGCGCACGCCGGCGTTGGGTGATCGGCCTGATCGGCGGGGCAGTCATTGGCATTTTGTTAGCGCTGCAATTGGGACTGCTGCAGTCATATCAAATTTCGCGATTGACTTCTTTTCTTAATCCAGCCGGCGAACCCGGGGGAGCCACGTACAATTCAACCCAGGCGCGCATTGCGGTTGGCGGGGGCGGGTGGACCGGATACGGGCTCTTCGAGGGTCCGCAGACCCAAGGCAAGTTCGTACCGGTCAACGAGAGCGATTTCATCTTCACCGTGGTTGGCGAAGAACTCGGATTCATTGGCTCGGCCCTGTTGATTCTGCTCATCTGTGTGATCTTGTGGCGGGCTATTCGTATCGCGATGAAAGCAGATGACCTATATGGACGACTTATTTCGACAGGCATAGTTGCTTGGCTGGCATTTCAGACCTTCGAGAACATCGGCATGACTTTGGGCATCATGCCAATCACCGGTATTCCGTTGCCGCTTGTTTCGGCAGGTGGAACGTCCATGATGTCGACCTGGATTGCGATTGGCCTGCTGGAGAATGTGCGCCTGCACTCGGCTCGGTCCTCGCGGACCTGACCCGACCTGACCTGAGAATTCCAGTGCCGTCGGGGATCCGAAGCCGGGTGTAAAGCAGGATCTGGTCTCCATGGGTAACCTTGGCCACATGACGGTTTCAGATCTGGCTCGACGCGGTGAATCCGTCTTTGATCGCCTGGAATTGCTCTTGCCCTTGGTGAGTAAGCCAATTCAGTATGTCGGTGGGGAATTGAATGCGACCTTGAAGCCCTGGGATGACGTGCAGGTGCACTGGGTGCTCATGTATCCCGATGCCTACGAGGTTGGTGCCCCGAATCAAGGCGTGCAGATTCTTTATGAAGTCATCAATGAGCGCGTCGACGCCTTAGCCGAGCGCACCTATGCGGTCTGGCCGGATCTTGAAGCCCTGATGCGCGAGGCCAAGGTGCCGCAGTTCACCGTGGATGGTCATCGCGCGGTTGGCGATTTCGATCTCTTCGGGCTTTCTTTTTCCACCGAACTCGGCTACACGAACATGTTGAGCGCACTGTCACTGGGCAATATCCCGTTGCTGGCGCGTGAGCGTGACGACTCACATCCGATTGTTATTGCCGGTGGTCACGCCGCATTTAACCCGGAGCCAATCTCGGATTTCATTGACGCTGCCGTGCTGGGAGATGGTGAGGAAGCAGTGCTGCTCATCACCGACCTCACCAGGGATTGGAAGGCCGCAGGTTGCCCGGGTGGCCGGATGGGCTTGCTGCTCGAACTGGCCAAGACCGGGGTTATCTACGTTCCGGCCTGCTATGACGTGGAGTACCTAGCAGACGGCCGGATCCAACGGGTGATTCCGAACCAGCCCGAGGTGCCGTGGCGGGTGCGCAAGCACACCTTGATGGATCTTGATAGCTGGCCTTATCCCAAAGCACCATTGGTCCCGTTAGCTGAGACCGTGCACGAGCGGATGAGCGTGGAAATCTTCCGGGGCTGCACCCGCGGTTGCCGCTTTTGCCAAGCCGGGATGATCACCCGTCCGGTGCGCGAACGCAGTATTACCGGGATTGCCGAGATGGTCGAAAACGGGCTGAAGAGGACCGGCTACGAGGAGGTTGGCCTGTTATCGCTATCAAGTGCGGACCATTCAGAAATCGCTGACATAGCCCGCAATCTCGCAGATAGGTACGAAGGCTCCGAGACCGCGCTGTCGCTGCCAAGTACCAGAGTTGATGCCTTCAATGTCGACCTGGCAAATGAATTGTCGCGCAATGGGCGGCGCAGCGGCCTGACCTTCGCCCCCGAGGGCGGTAGTGAGCGATTGCGCAAGGTCATCAATAAGCAGGTGACGGAGGAGGACTTAATCCGCACCGTGACCACTGCTTATTCGGCCGGCTGGCGCCAGGTAAAGCTCTATTTCATGTGCGGGTTGCCAACTGAAACCGACGAGGATGTGCTTCAAATCGCGCAATTGGCACGCGACGTGATCAAAGCCGGGCGCGAGGCCACCGGTTCACGTGATATTCGATGCACGGTTTCCATCGGGGGTTTCGTACCGAAACCACATACGCCATTTCAGTGGGCAGCCCAACTTGATCACGCCACGACCGATGCCCGGCTGGCTAAATTGCGCGACGCTATTCGCGCCGACCGCAGCTATGGCAAAGCCATTGGTATTCGCTATCACGATGGAAAGCCGGGCATCGTCGAAGGCTTGCTCTCGCGTGGGGATCGTCGAATTGGCGCCGTCATCCTCGCGGCCTGGCAAGACGGGGCGAGATTTGACGGGTGGAGTGAGCATTTCTCCTATGACCGATGGATGAGCGCCGCTGATCGAGCACTTGCTGATCAATGCGTTGATGTCGATTGGTACACCATCCGTGAGCGCGCCAAGACTGAAGTACTGCCCTGGGACCATTTGGATTCCGGGCTTGACTCCGAGTGGCTTTGGGAAGACTGGCAGGCGGCACTCGATGAAGTTGCGATTGACGATTGTCGCTGGACCCCGTGCTTTGACTGCGGGGTGTGCGACCAGATGGAGACGCAAATTCAAGTTGGCCCGACCGGGGTCACCGACCTGCCGATGCCAATGGCGCCGGCCCGCGCGCCGGTTGCCGAAGCAGCCACCCAACCGGGGCGTTGATGTGGCGCGTCCCGCTCCGGTGCGCGATGTAGCACCAACAGTCCAACGCCTGCGGCTGCAATATGCCAAGCGCGGACGCTTGCGGTTTTCCAGCCACCGTGATTTCCAACGGGCATTGGAGCGCGCTTTGCGCCGGGCGGAGATACCGATGGCATTTAGTGCTGGATTCTCCCCGCACCCGAAGGTTTCCTATGCGAATTCAGCTCCGACCGGGGTGGCAAGTGAGGCCGAATACTTCGAAGTCGGGGTCACGGAGCGCTGTGACCCGGCCGCGGTGCGGGCGGCGCTAGATGCCGCCCTGCCACCGGGCCTGGACATAGTGGCGGTGGTGGAGGCAAGGTCACCTGATTTCGTCCAGCGGCTCGAGGCCAGTATCTGGCAAATTGAGCTGCCCGGCCTGGGGGTTGCGGAAGTTGAGATTGCGGCCCGAAAACTACTGGCTCAGGGCGAAGTGACGGTAGAGCGCCGAACGAAGAATGGGGTTCGGGCCTTTGATGCGCGGGGGCCGGTGGTGTCGGTGTCGGTGGAACCGGGGTCAGGGTGTGCCATACTTAGGGCGGTAGTACGGCATACAACACCGTCCGTACGACCCGACGACGTTCTTAAGGCACTACGGCAGGTAGCCGGCCTCGTGCCGCCAGCGCCCCCACGGGTGACTCGGCTGGCACAGGGGCCGCTAGACCCGGTCGGAGCGACCGTGGGAGATCCATTCGCCCACGACCGCGCGCCGCTGGCAGCCGCTAAGACTTGATGGGTGATCGGTAACGCTCACCCACACGACACGCGTTAGCTCCGGAAGACCGGTGATTGACGCCTAAAGGAGTACGACCCAATGGTCGAAATAACTGCACCCCCGTCCGAAAGCAAATCAACACCAGCGAAAGCGGAATCAGCAGCACCGGCCCCGCGCCGGCGTGCCGCCATTCGCCCGGCCGGGCCACCGGCGGTCACGGCAACCGAGAAACCGGTGAAGAAGGTGGCGAAGAAGGCCGAGAAAAAATCGGCTGCCGAAAAGCCCGAGAAGGCTCCCGCTAAGAAGGCGGCAACGGCGACCGCCAAGAAGGCCACCAAGAAGGCAAGCACGAAGGAAACCAAGACTCCTGAGGTGCCGGCCCCCAGGAAAGCCCCGAGCGCAGCGTTCATCGCCCCGCTCTTTCAGGCGGCCGAACCGGTGGCACCACGAGCCACTCGGACCAGGACACCGAGTAAATCGGCCAAAGCTAAGGCACCCGCCGAGTCTGCTGTTGCGGACGGCGCCGCTGGTGCATCTGGTGACTTCGGTGCCGCGGTCGTTGGGGAGTCAGATGATGAGGCGCGCCGCCGTCGGCGCCGCCGCGGCGGCCGTGGCCGCCGCCGCCGCACTGATGAGCCAGATGCGGCCGGCGAGTCAACCGCTGATGATGAAAAGGCCGAGGCCGATGGGTTAGGCGAGGACGAGGATTCAGAAAACCCGGCAACCACGCGCCGGCGCCGGCGCCGGCGCCGCGGCAGTGAAACCGAGCTAGAGCCAGCCCCCGATGACCCGCCCAACACGGTAGTCAAAGTGCGGGCGCCGCGCACTAATGCCAAAAAAGACGATACGAATTCCATGCGTGGCTCAACCCGGCTCGAAGCCAAGAAGATGCGCCGACGCGAGGGCCGTGAAGCCGGTCGCCGCCGGGCACCTATCGTGACCGAGGCCGAGTTCCTAGCTCGTCGCGAATCCGTCGACCGGGTGATGGCGGTGCGGCAAACCGGTGATCGCACGCAGATCGCGGTGCTTGAGGACGGTGTCCTCGTTGAGCACTACGTAACGCGCGGTAGCTCGTCCTCTCTCGTGGGCAATGTCTACTTAGGTCGCGTTCAAAATGTGCTACCCAGCATGGAAGCCGCCTTTGTTGATATCGGTCGCGGTCGTAACGCGGTGTTGTATGCCGGTGAGGTCAATTGGGATGCCGCGGGCCTTGACGGGCAACCAAAGCGCATTGAGTTCGCCCTGAAATCCGGCGACACCATCTTGGTGCAGGTAACCAAAGATCCGGTTGGGCAAAAGGGTGCACGGCTAACAAGTCAGATCTCCTTGCCGGGGCGGTACCTCGTTTATGTGCCAGACGGTTCGATGACGGGGATCAGCCGCAAGCTGCCCGATACCGAGCGGGCGCGTTTGAAGAACATTCTCAAACGTGTAATGCCCGAAGAGGCCGGTGTCATTGTGCGCACCGCGGCGGAGGGCGCACCCGAGGAAGCCCTCGAGCAGGACATCACGCGCCTGCAGGCGCAGTCGGCGGCAATTGCCGAAGCCGTAAAGACGGCGACACCACCAACCCTGCTGCATGGCGAACCGGATCTTGCAATCAAGGTGGTGCGGGATATCTTCAATGAAGATGTCAACAAGTTGGTGGTCTCCGGGGATACTGCCTGGGAGGCTCTGACCACCTACATCAACGCTATCGCACCCGATCTTGCAGGCCGCCTTCAGCACTGGGTTTCGAAAAAGGATCTCTTTGACGAATACCGGGTTGATGAGCAGCTTGCTAAGGCACTTGATCGAAAGGTGTTCCTGCCATCAGGTGGCTCGCTGGTGATCGACCGCACCGAGGCCATGACCGTGGTTGACGTAAACACCGGAAAATTCATCGGCCAAGGCGGCAACCTCGAGCAGACAGTCACGAGTAATAACCTGGAGGCAGCTGAGGAGATCGTCCGGCAACTGCGCCTGCGCGATGTCGGCGGCATCATCGTCATCGACTTCATCGACATGGTCCTTGAAAGCAATCGGGATCTGGTACTCCGCCGGCTGGTTGAATCCTTGGGCCGGGACCGTACCAAGCACCAGGTTGCCGAAGTCACTTCACTTGGCTTGGTGCAGATGACCCGCAAGCGCATCGGCTCGGGACTCATTGAGTCGTTTTCGACCCCGTGTGATGCCTGTGCTGGTCGAGGCCTGCGGATTTCGATGCACCCGGTCGACAATGGCAATGGGGCGGCCCATGACCATGACCATGAGGTCTCGCCCAAGAACCGGCGGCCGGCCAATGCGGTGGATCCGGCCGATGTCGCTGCCCGGTCCTACGAACGCACCGAAGAACCGGCCGCAGAGGGCGAATTAGAGCCTTCGGAGGAGGCGGTTTGACCACCTGCGGGTGCTATCCGTACCCTTAGAGCTCGGTGCCCTGACGGGCACCCACCTCGCGGGGCAGTTCCCCGGGATTTGACTTACAGGTAGGAGTTCAAGGTGTACGCGATCGTGCGCGCTGGCGGCCGGCAGGAAAAGGTCGCGGTTGGCGATGTGGTGGTGCTCGACCGGCAGGCCGGTGACCCGGGCAACACCCTGACACTTCCTGCGTTGTTGGTGGTAGATGGTGGCACGGTGACAACCGACGCCGCGACCTTGGCCAAGGTCACCGTGACCGCGGAGATCGTCGATCACCACCGCGGACCCAAGATCGACATCCTCAAGTACAAGAACAAGACCGGCTACCGAAGCCGTCAAGGTCATCGTCAAGACCTCACCGCGGTCAAGGTCACCGATATCAAGACCGGGAAGTGAACTAATGGCCCACAAGAAAGGTGCATCCAGCACCCGCAACGGTCGCGACAGCAACGCTCAGCGCCTAGGGGTGAAGCGCTTCGGCGGCCAAGATGTCAACGCCGGTGAAATCATCGTGCGCCAGCGCGGTACCCACTTTCATCCTGGCAATAACGTTGGGCGCGGCAAGGACGACACCCTGTTCGCCCTCGCGGCTGGCACCGTTGAATTTGGGGTGGCCCGTGGTCGCCGCGTCGTCAACATTGTCGCGGGCGCGTAACAAGCGCTAACCGACCAAACTCTCGCGGCCAGGTCCGCGTTAGATGGCAACTTGTCGACGAGGCGGGCCCGTTGGGCTCGCCTCGCTGCCATTGCACCGGGTACTAGAAGAGGGAGTACTAGCCGTGGCCACCTTCGTTGACCAAGTCACCTTGCATGTGCAAGGTGGCGACGGTGGCAACGGCTGTGCCTCGGTATTGCGGGAGAAATTCAAACCACTTGGCGGGCCTGATGGTGGCAGCGGTGGCCGTGGCGGCGATATCGTTTTGGTCGTCGATCCGAGCGTGACGACCCTGCTCGAGTTTCACCATGGTCCGCACCGGAAGGCCGACAACGGTCGCCCGGGGCAGGGGGCGCACCGCAATGGGGGCGAGGGCCAAGACGTAGTCCTGCGAGTACCCAATGGCACCATGGTGTTGGCACCGGATGGCACCGTAATCGCGGACCTACTCGGTGCCGGCACGCGGCAGATTATTGCCAAAGGCGGTCGCGGTGGTCTTGGCAATGCGGCGTTGGCGTCACCTCGGCGCAAGGCCCCAGGTTTTGCGCTCCTTGGTGAACCCGGTGAGTATCGCGATATCGTCTTAGAGTTAAAGACGGTCGCCGATGTAGCCTTGGTCGGATTTCCAAGTGCCGGAAAATCAAGTCTCGTTGCTGCGATGAGCGCGGCGCGACCAAAGATTGCCGACTATCCCTTCACTACCTTGATCCCCCATCTTGGGGTCGTAACAGCTGGCGAGGTGGTTTTCACCATCGCCGATGTCCCGGGCTTGATTCCGGGTGCGAGTTCAGGCAAGGGACTGGGTCTGGAGTTCTTGCGCCATGTTGAGCGTTGCAGTGTGCTCGTTCAAGTCCTTGACTGTGCCACCATGGAGCCAGGGCGCGACCCTATTGACGATCTTGATGCCATTGAGCATGAGTTGTCACTTTATGGTGGCTTGCAAGATCGCCCCCGCATTGTGGCGCTGAACAAGATTGACGTTCCGGATGCGCAGGTACTTGCCGATCTGGTGCGCCCGATTCTTGAAGAGCGTGGCCACTTGGTATTTGAGATCTCAGCCGCAACCCATGAAGGTTTGCGGCCATTGTCTTTTGCGATGGCTGACAAAGTATTGCAAGCACGGCTGGCGGCGATCCCCGACGAGGCGCCACGCATTGTCATCACACCAAGGTCGGTTAATGATCGCGGCTTCACGGTAACCCACGATGCCGCTGGCTATCGCGTGCGCGGTGAGCGCCCGGAGCGTTGGGTACGTCAGACCGATTTCAGCAATGACGAAGCGGTCGGCTACCTAGCCGATCGATTGGCCCGCCTTGGTGTCGAAGAGGCACTCGTAAAGCAGGGCGCAGCTGCCGGTTGCACAGTGATGATCGGCAGCGACGACAACGCTGTGGTCTTTGACTGGCAGCCGACTTTGAATATTGAAATGGGATCAAGTAAGAGCCCAAGAGGTACCGATGTGCGGTTGGCGGCCCAGCTCGACGGAGATAGTTAATGAGTGCCTCGGGGCGCGACGCCCGCAGTCAGGTGGCCGCGGCTGAGCGCATAGTCGTCAAGGTGGGTTCATCATCGCTGACCAAGCGCGGCGGCGTGCTAGACGATGAGCGAATCGTGGATTTGGTGGCGCAATTAGCGGCGCGGCGGGCGGCCGGCCACCAGGTGGTGCTTGTTTCGAGTGGGGCAATTGCAACGGGCCTCCCGGCCCTTGGTCTCACCACGCGTCCACGTGATCTGGCAACCCAGCAGGCGGCGGCCAGCGTCGGTCAGGGCATGTTGATTGCGCGCTATAGCGCAGAATTCGCCAAGCACGGCATCACCGTGGGCCAAGTGCTCCTGACTGCCCAAGATGTCACGCGTCGTTCGCACTACCGAAATGCCCAGCGCACCTTATTTCGCTTGCTGGAGATGGGCGTCGTACCTATCGTCAATGAGAACGACACGGTCGCTACCGATGAGATTCGAGTCGGTGACAACGATCGCCTTGCGGCACTTGTTGCCCACCTCGTTGCTGCCGAGGCGCTGGTACTGCTTTCAGATGTCGATGGGCTCTTCGACGGGCCACCGGGTAAACCTGGGGCGAAATTGATCACCGAAGTGCGCACCCCGGCGGACCTAAGCGCGGTGCGCATTGGTGGAGTGGGGGCGGCCGGTGTTGGACTCGGGGGGATGGCTACCAAGGTTGAGGCCGCCCAGATCGCCTCCGCAGCCGGGATCCCGGTGCTATTGGCGGGCGCGGAGGAGTCCGCCACCGCTTTGACTTCGGCGGCCAGCGGCACGGTATTCCACCCAACCGGTGCGCGGACCTCGACCAGATTGCTCTGGTTAGCCCACGCGACCACCGGGCGCGGGCGGCTGCATCTTGATGCCGGGGCGGTGACGGCTGTCGTTCAACGGCGTCTTTCCCTACTGCCGGCCGGCATTACCGGGGTTGAGGGCACCTTTGCTGCCGGAGATCCAGTGGACCTATTAGATGAAAAGGGCAACACGATCGCCCGCGGACTGGTCAACTTTGACTCTGGCGAACTGCCTGGCTTGCTCGGGCGGTCCACCAAGGACCTAGCACGGGACTTGGGTCCGGCTTATGAACGCGAGGTTGTCCACCGAGATGACCTAGTAGTCATCACGATTTGAGCGGATTGGGGGCCAATATGGTCGTCGATTCGCAGGTGATGGAGGCTGCCCATATCTGGCATGTCACCTTGACCGTGACAGGAGCGCCGGTAGGCGAACCCGAAATCCGCGCGGCACTCGAGCGGCTCAGCCACGAGCATCCGTTCCTGCTGTCCGGCCGGTTCGCGGTGGATCGCGCTGAGGTGCGTTATTGGGAGCAGGCCGTGGATCTGACCTCTGCATTGACCATGGCGGTGCGGTTGTGGGATGAGCACGGCCAGTCCGCGCAGTTGCCTCCGTGGGAGGCGGTCGGCGTCGAAGTGATCAGCCAGGAGACCTTTCACCGCCGGGGCCGGCTGCATAATGAGCAGCCCGGGCCGCTGTCAGCCGGGCGGCTGATCCCATTTTGATCGGGTACCACCTGGTGCATCTAAGGTGTGCCCATGGATGAGCAGGCCCAAGTTCTAAAAACCGCGCAGGCGGCCCGCAACGCGGCCGGGTTGCTGCGCCTGTTGACCCGCGAGCAAAAAGACATTGCCTTACTTGCCATGGCTGACGCACTAGATGCGCGCGCTGGTGAGATCACCGCTGCCAATGCGATTGACGTGGCCAAGGCGCAGGCCGCTGGCACCTCGGCTGCCCTCGTCGACAGGCTCACCTTGAACACTGCTCGAATTGCCGACATCGCGCAGGCACTTCGTGACGTAGCGGCGTTGCCTGATCCGGTCGGCGAGGTCATCCGCGGCTACACCTTGCCCAATGGGCTGCAGGTGCGACAAATTCGGGTGCCCCTCGGGGTGGTCGGCATGATCTATGAGGCTCGGCCCAATGTCACCGTCGATGCCGCCGGGTTGTGCCTGAAGAGCGGTAACGCTGCGCTACTGCGTGGCTCATCATCCGCGTCCCAAAGCAATGCGGCATTGACCGCAGTAATGCGCGAAGCGCTCGTGGCGTCGGGCCTCCCGGCGGACGCGGTCTCGCTGGTACCCGGCGAAACTCACGAGTCGGTTAAATACCTGATGACGGCACGTGGACTAGTTGACGTGCTAATCCCTCGAGGGGGCGCAGATCTGATTCGCAGTGTGGTCGACAACTCCACTGTGCCGGTGATCGAGACAG
This sequence comes from Actinomycetota bacterium, assembly GCA_005798555.1. Taxonomy (GTDB): domain Bacteria; phylum Actinomycetota; class Actinomycetes; order S36-B12; family S36-B12. Next base: position 14,855 of record SYJA01000025.1, on the reverse strand, counting down.
GTGTCGGTAACTGCCATGTCTATATCGACAAGGACGCCGATATCGACAAGGCCATTGCAATTTTACTGAACAGCAAGGCGCAGCGCGTGAGCGTCTGCAATGCGGCCGAAACTGTACTGGTCCACCGCGAAATTGCCGATGCGTTCCTGCCGCGCGCCTTGGACGCACTAAGGGCTGTGGGCGTCACCATCCACGGTGATTCCAGATTCGCACTGCATGCGACAGGCACCGGGGTGGAATTCGCCGGGGTGACCGATGATGACTGGGCGGCGGAGTACTACTCCTTGGATATTGCGGCGGGGATCGTCGACAGCATCGATGAGGCACTGGCGCATATTCGCCGGTGGTCAAGTGGTCACACCGAGGCCATCGTCACTGATAGCCAATCGGCTGCCCAGCGTTTTGTAGCCGGGGTGGATTCGGCTGCCGTGATGGTCAATGCGTCGACCCGGTTCACCGATGGGGGCGAATTCGGGTTCGGGGCGGAGATTGGAATCTCCACCCAGAAGTTGCACGCACGCGGTCCGATGGGGCTCGCCGAGTTGACCACCACTACTTATGTGGTGACCGGCGACGGCCACATTCGAAGCTAGCGCGTCCGCACTGCACCAAGGTTTTCCAAACGCAGTAGAGTGCTGCCACAACGATAAGGAGGGGTTCACGATGGGTCTGGGTGCAGCAGAAGAAGCAGCGACGCAGGGGCTGATTTCGCCCTATGTATTCGGTGGGTTTGCCTTCCTGGTCTTAGTAGCACTCTTGGTAGTCACGACCATGATTAACGTGGACCGTTAGAAACCACTTGTGACCACCCGCCGCATCGGGGTGATGGGCGGCACCTTCGACCCAATTCACCACGGCCACCTCGTCGCTGCATCCGAGGTTGCCTACAGCTTCCAGCTGGACACGGTGCTATTTGCCCCGACCGGCCAGCCGTGGCACAAATCTCCGGCCCCCGGCGCCACCCCCGAAGAGCGATACCTGATGACGGTTCTTGCTACCTCAATGGACGATCGGTTCGATGTGACTCGGGTTGATATTGATCGCGAAGGGCCCACTTATACGGTAGACACGCTGCGTGATCTGCGGGCACAGTATGAGGTCAACTTCCCGGGCCTAGAGACCGAGTGGTTCTTTATCACCGGCGCCGATGCCTTGGCTGATATTTTGGAGTGGCGCGGGCCGCAGGAGGTAATCGCCTTGGCGCATATCATCGGCGTCACGCGGCCCGGTCACGAGATGCGCAGTCCAGAGTTACCCGTGGAGTCATGGACTTTATTGGAGATTCCCGCGCTGGCGATCTCGTCAACCAACATCCGGGCCCGGGCGGCCCGGGCGGAGCCGATCAACTACTTGGTTCCGGAGTCGGTGGCGAACTTCATCGGCAAGCGCAAACTCTATCAATAGCACCTCCAAAACAATCTGAAAGTAGTAGTCATGACAGCGAGTAGTGAAGCAGTAGCCCTAGCGGTCGCTGCGGCCGAAGCAGCGTCCGAGAAACTTGGTGAAGACATCATGGCCATCGATGTGAGCGACCATGTCGTCATAACAGATGCTTTCGTCCTGATCTCGGCCGCCAATGACCGTCAAGTCAAAGGCGTTGTCGACGGTGTCGAGGAGAGGTTGCGTGCGATGGGGGCAAAGCCCCTGCGCCGCGAAGGAGAACGCGAAAGCCGCTGGGTGCTCCTTGACTACGGCGACATCGTGGTGCACGTGCAACTTGCCGAGGAGCGAATCCACTACGCGATCGAGCGGCTTTGGAAGGACTGCCCGATGCTCGAGTTACCAGCGTCGGTTAATGCCCCGCATTCAACCCGCGAGTCATCCCGTGAAGCGGTGTACGACGGTGCCCGCAGCGCGAATCCGCGGGAGGCGTCCTGAGCAGGCAACGTGAAGCCCGACGCATTGTCTTCTGGCGGCACGGTCGCACGCATTGGAATGCCGAGCAGCGCTTTCAGGGGCAAACCGATATAGACCTAGATGAGTTAGGTGTCGAGCAGGCCGAACGTGCCGCGGCGATGTTGGCGACCTTGCAACCGACCGTGATTGTCGCATCGGATCTAAGCCGCGCAATGAACACCGCAAAGCCCCTGGCCCGAATCCTTGGTCTCGATGTCACAACTGATGTGGGGCTCAGGGAAACTTTTGCGGGGGAGTGGGAAGGCCTGACCCGGCCCGAAATGGAACAGGGCTACGGCACGATGCTCGCACAGTGGTCGGCAAGTGCCGAGATGCCGGCCGGGGTGAGCGGTGAGACCCGCCTTGAGGTCGCGCAGCGGGTAGCGGCTGCGGTGCAACGCGCGCTGGAGCGGGTGGGGCCCGGTGAGGCGCTAGTCGTGGTCACCCATGGTGGAGCCGCGCGCGCCGGCATTGGTGAGATCCTTGGGCTGCCACCGGAGCACTGGGGGGTGCTCGGGGTGCTGACCAACTGCTCCTGGTCGGTATTGGTTGAAAACGTTAGTGCCTTTGGCCCGAGGTGGCGGCTGCAGGAGTACAACGCCGGCACCTTGCCCGAGTCGGCGCTGGCCGACGACCGCTAACCACAATCGCTGGCCTCTTGGACCGGCCCGGACCGCGCTCGGTATGCTCACGCGTCTCGTGTTCGTCGGGGCAAGTGAGTTTCGGGGCTGTGGCGCAGCTGGTAGCGCACCTGCATGGCATGCAGGGGGTCAGGGGTTCGAATCCCCTCAGCTCCACTTAAGTCTCGTGAGTGCGCCGGGGTTACCCCCCTCCCCGTCAGGTCTGCGTTTCACTGTTGTGTTTGGTGGTTTTTTGTGGTGTTCTAGGACGAAGAAGTTTCTGGGCCGTTAGTCTTGGAATGGAGGTCACATGTCAAAGAGTGAAGTTTGTGCACCTGTTAGTTCCGCGCCGGCTGATCGGCTCGCCCTCGGGCTGGGTTGGGCCCGGCCCGGGGTTGCCGTTATCGGCGGCACCCTAAACCCCGCGTACAGCGGTCAGGCCTGCTATGGGTGCTTTGAGAGTAGTGAAGAGTAGTTCTGGTCCCTACCGTTAGGTGGGTGTTTAAACCCTGCTGCTGGCCGACATAGACATACCCATGCCGCTGGTAGCTGGCTTATTAGGTGTGGTGCGCACCCAGCGAAGTCAGTTGATCGTGCATCAAACCCTAACAGGTATTGCACATGATTACCCATCACATCCAATGGGATGCAGTCTTAGCCGTGCGGCTCAGACTCCAAGGCTGGTGCCCGCCTAGTGGCGAGGAAGGAGCCGGCCAGCACCAGCGGAAACCCGATCATTATCCCCGGTGTCAACGGTTCGCGTAGGACGAGTACTCCTAATACGACCGCCACCGCTGGATTGACATAGGTGATCACGGTGGTTCGGGCGGGTCCGACTTCGGCGATGAGGGCAAAGAAGATGATGAAGGCACCCGCGGTGCAGAGGGCTCCGAGGATCACAATCGACCACCACGCAGTTGCGGGCACCGGCTCGGTCGGCCAGGTCAGCCAGGCAAGCGGTGCATAGATCACCGTATTTATGGCAAGTGATGCGGCGATGACGGCCAGGCTTGGTGCGTCACTGAGTTTTCGATCCACGATGATCGGGCCAAGGGCATAACCCAACACCGTGATGCTGAGGGCGGCCACGGAGAGAAAATCCCCACCAGAAACATCTAGGCCGACCAGTGCCGCGACCCCGGCGAAGCCGACACCAAGACCCACCAAGCGCGGGCCACTTAGGCGTGAGTCGAGTCCGATGATGCGGGCGATGATGGCGGCGGTGAGGGGTACGGTGGCTATCAGGAGCGCTGCCAGTGAACTTGAGATACGTTGCTCGGCCCAGGTCAGGGCGAGGAAGGTGAAGGTCACCTCGACGATTGCGAAGATGACAACCCACCGCCAATGGCCTTCTAGTCGGCGTAGCTGCCCCTTAATGAGCGCTATCGGCAGCATGATCGCGGCACCGATTACGACGCGTGCGAAGACGACCACGAATGGTGACAGTGATTCAACGCCGACTTTGATGAGCAAGTAGGGCAGGCCCCAAATGAGCCCGAGCGAGATAAAGAGCACCCACCCGCGCCTGGACATAAGCGAAGGTTAGTGGCCTTGATCTGCTTGCATTCGAGCGGCTGGCCAGCAGAATGAAACGACTATCACTACCATGCCAGCTATGATCGTCGATACCACGCGAACGAATGACACCGAGCCAACCGGGTCACCGTTCAGTGAAACCAGTGAAATAACTACGACGGTGATACCAATGACGGCAATCGCGTAGTTGGCCCAAATGAACGCAAGCAGGACAAATGCTCCGGCCCCGATGAGAACCGCCGTGGCGTAACTTTGCAGGTCCAGGCCTTCGATCACGGCATATGTGATAATCACGCCGGCGATTGAACCGGCAACCCGTGCGATGACCTTCGTGGTGGTGCCATTTCGGTCGGGTCGACTGACCCAGGCCACGGTTAGTGGAATCCAGTAGCCATGCGGCCAGCCAACATACAGATTGATGCACTCCGCGATTGCCATAGCCAGAGCCAGGCGCGCACCGTGGCGAAAGAAGTCATCCTTGGTGTTGAAATGCGCGCGCAACTTGCTGCCATTGTGTGGGTTTTGGTGCGGGAGTCGAATCGCACCTCGGCCGCAGATCAAGGTGGTGATCACAGTTACCGCTGTTTGGATGATTCCGCCAAGGGCAATAAGGGCGCCGGTCTCAAAAGCGGCAAGCTGCGGCTCGGGGGCACCTGAGAAGGCAACGTAAGTGACCATCGCGAGGATGCCGATGAGAGCCGGGCGGGCGCCAGCGGCACCAACGTACCCGCCGATCGCCCCGACCGCGGCAACCAAAATGATTTGGTAATGGCCACTGCTGGCAAGAAGGCCGCCGAAGAGCGCAGCGATGGTGATCCAAAGCGTTGTCCACATCATGGTGCGCCAACGTTGACCAACTACCTGGTCTACGTCGGCAAGGCCCACGAAGAGTGCGCCAATGCCAAGGGGTATTGCGTTAGCCGGCTGGCCGGCTGCCAAACAAAGTGATACGCAGACGGTGACGACAACGGCGCTGCGTAGAGCCGGTGGCCAGGCGACTTTTTCCCTTTCGAACTGGGCGGCACCCAAGGTGACCAACTTGAAGTGTCCGAGTCTTTGGCTCTTTGGCATGGGAACACTTTAAGGTCCATCGGGGACCATGTTGTGGTTAGCATCGAAACCCAATGCGCGATGATTTGGTGATGACCCGCCACCTGCTGGTGCTGGCCGATTCGCTGGCCTTCCACGGTCCCGTTGACGCGCAGGCACCCACTCACCCCGATCTCTACCCGAATGTCTGCGCGCGCGCCTTGGGCACCGACGTCAAAGTGGATCTGGTGGCTCGATTTGGGTGGACGGCCCGCGATGCGTGGTGGGCGTTGACCCGCGACCCGATGGCATTTGGTGTCTACGTGCACCGAGCCGACTTTTTGGTCCTCGGGGTCGGTGGCATGGATCAACTGCCCGCCGCGGTGCCGACCTGGCTGCGGGATTCGATCCCGTATGTGCGACCGGGGTCGCTGCGTAGATGGGTTCGGCGCACCTACCGGTTGGCCGCTCCTAAAGTCATCGCGGCATCAGGTGGGCGGATGCGCCAGTTGCCGCAGCTCGGGACCGACCGCTACCTGACTCGAATTGTGACCGCGGTCCGCCATTACCGCCCTGGTATCCCGATCGCATTAGTTGGTCCCTCCACCCACGCCGCTCCTTCATATCCATCCCACCGGCACCATCAGCGGGCCGTTAGCGCCGGTCGGGAGTGGTCGCGGGCGAGCGGGGTGGAGTTTGTGGATGTAGACGACTGGGTTGCGCCGTCACTTGCTGCCGGCACCGGGAACCCAGATGGACTCCATTGGGCCTGGAGCGTGCATGCGTCCTTGGGCTCGGCGCTGGCCACCGCGTTGACGGGGCCTCGGTAGACTTTCGAGCCTGATGAGTCTTCCCATTGCTGCTACCGACCGCGCCGATGAGCCGGTCGGGTACGACTTCGATTCAATCCAGGAGCGGTGGCTGCCGATCTGGGATGAGTTGGCCCCGTTTCGCTCCGGGCACCCAGGCGATACCAGACCCAAGAAGTACGTACTTGACATGTTCCCGTATCCATCCGGTGACCTACACATGGGTCACGCGGAGGCCTATGCCTTAGGTGATGTTATCGCGCGGTACTGGGTGCAGCAGGGCTTCAACGTCATGCATCCGATCGCCTGGGACGCCTTCGGGCTGCCAGCGGAGAACGCGGCAATCAAGCGCAATGAGGATCCGATTCACTGGACCTACGAGAACATCGCTCAGCAAAAGGCCTCGATGCGCCGCTTCGCATGCTCATTTGACTGGGATCGAGTTTTCAATACCTGCGACCCTGATTATTACAAATGGAATCAGTGGTTCTTCCTGCAGATGTTCGAACGTGGTTTGGCGTATCGCAAGGCGAGCAATGTCAACTGGTGCCCGAATTGTCAAACGGTGCTCGCAAATGAACAGGTAGTGGCTGGGTTATGCGAGCGTTGTGATACTCCGGTAACCAAGAAGAAGTTGACCCAGTGGTACCTGCGCATCACCGATTACGCCGACCGCCTACTCGATGACATGGATGACTTAGAAGGCAAGTGGCCCGAGAAGGTGCTGCTGATGCAGCGAAATTGGATTGGTCGCTCACGGGGCGCCGAAGTTGAGTTCGCAATCGAAGGACGCGCCGAGTCGGTTACCGTCTACACGACTCGTCCGGATACTTTGTACGGAGCGACTTTCTTCGTGGTGGCCGTTGACTCGGACTTGGCGGCAGAGTTGGCCACCGGCAGTGCTGCTGAAGCAGATTTCCGTGCCTATCTTGAACAGGTCAAGGGCACTTCTGAGATGGATCGACTTGATCAGTCGCGCGAGAAGACGGGCGTGTTCTTGCAGCGGTACGCCATCAATCCGGTAACCGGTGAGCGCATTGAAGTGTGGGCCTCGGATTACGTGTTGGCCGACTACGGCACCGGTGCGATCATGGCGGTGCCCGCGCACGACCAACGTGACCTGGACTTTGCGCGCACATTCAACCTACCGGTGCGAGTGGTTGTCGAGGCCGGCGAAGACCCAGCCCTGACCGGTGTCGCCACGGCCGATGACGGCCCACACGTGAATTCAGGGCCACTTGATGGGCTAGGCAAGGTTGAGGCAATCACCGCGATGAACTTGGTGCTTGAGCAACGTGGCACCGGCCGGCCGGCTGTTAATTATCGCTTGCGCGACTGGCTCATCTCGCGCCAGCGCTACTGGGGTGCACCAATCCCGATCATTCACTGCCCGAAGTGCGGTGAGGTGCCGGTGCCCGAGTCGCAGTTGCCGGTGCTTTTGCCACCGGCCGAGGGGCTAGACCTAAAGCCCAAGGGCACCTCACCATTGGGGGCGGCAATCACGTGGGCTAGTGTCCCGTGCCCGAAGTGCGGTGGCCCGGCAACTCGTGATGCCGACACCATGGACACCTTCGTGGATTCATCCTGGTACTACCTGCGTTATGTAGACCCGCATGATCCGACGCGAGCTTTTGACCCAGCAAAGGTGCGCGATTGGCTGCCGGTTGATCAATATGTCGGCGGCGTCACCCATGCCATCTTGCATTTGCTGTACAGCCGGTTCTTCACCAAGGTTCTTTTCGACATGGGGCTGCTCGACTTCACCGAGCCATTCTCCCGTCTACTGAATCAGGGCATGGTAGTGATGTCGGGATCGGCGATGAGCAAGAGCCGCGGCAATCTCGTCCGACTATCCGATGAGCTTGCGACCCACGGCGTTGACGCGATTCGCCTGAGCATGGTGTTCGCCGGCCCCCCTGAGGACGATGTTGACTGGGCTGATGTCTCGCCATCGGGTGCGAAAAAGTTCCTGGCTCGGGCTTGGCGCCTTGCCGGCGACGTGACGAGTGCGCCCGGTGTTGACTTTTCGACCGGCGAGCGATTACTTCGTAAGGCCACGCACCGTGCCGTGCATGACGCCACCGTCTCCATTGAGTCCTTCCGATTTAATGTTGCAGTGGCGCGCGCGATGGAGTTGGTCAATGTCACCCGCAAGGCAATCGACGCCGGTTGCGGCCCGAGTGATCCGGCCGTGCGCGAGGCCACCGAAGCCGTGGCGATCATCTTGTCTCTAGTTGCGCCATACACTGCCGAAGATATGTGGGCTCGCCTAGGCCATCAGCCTTCGGTTGCCCTGGCCGGCTGGCCGCTGGTGGATCCGGAGTTACTAGTCGAGGATTCGGTTACCTGCATCGTGCAAATCTCCGGCAAGGTGCGTGAGCGCCTAGAGGTAGCACCGGGTATCAGCGAGGACGATCTACGCGCTCTGGCATTGGCCGCTCCTGCTGTGCAGGCGGGCTTGGAGGGCAGAGGCATCAAAACCGTGATCGTGCGCCCGCCCAAGCTCGTCAACATCGTGCCTGAGTAACCAGCTTTCGTTACGCTGCGGGTATGCCAGTCGCGGTCATTACCGATTCGACCGCCTATCTACCGACCGGATGGGCCGCGCAGTATGGCATCGGAATTGTCCCGGTGCAGGTGGTAGTAGCAGGCAAGGCATATGACGAGACCGAGGATCAACAGGCCGCCTCGGTAGTTGAAGCACTGGAGCAGTGGCATCCTGTCACCACTTCAAGGCCGTCACCAGAACGTTTCTTTGAAAGTTTTCGCGCCGCGCAGGAGGCGGGGGCCACATCGATCGTGGTCGCGACGCTCTCGGCCGCGATGTCTGCGACATATGAATCGGCACTGCTGGCGGCCAAGGAGTGCACGATTCCGGTGCACGTTATCGATAGTCGCAGTATCGCAATGGGACTTGGCTTCGCGGTGGTTTCGGGGGCCGCCGCCGCCCGCCTTGGTGCCAATGAGTTTGACGTTACCGCAATAATTGAGCGTCGAGCTGCGGCTAGCAGCGTGTTCTTCTATGTCGACACTTTGGAGTACCTGCGCCGTGGCGGGCGCGTTAGTTCTGCCCGCGCTGCGGTTGGGCAAGCATTGCAGGTGAAACCGTTGCTCCAACTTGTGGATGGTCACGTGCAGCAAGTTGATAAAGCGCGGACTTCATCGAAGGCGTTGGTGCGCTTGGCGGAGCTTGCTATCGAGGCTGTCGGTGACTTGACCGTTGATATCGCGGTTCAGCATCTATCGGCACCGGAGCGGGCTCAGCACCTTGTTGAGACTTTGACTGAGCGGTTACCTGCAGCCACCATCGTGCAGTGCCCCGTCGGCGGGGTGGTCGGTGCACATGTGGGACCGGGAATGGTCGCGGTCGTGGTGGCACCGGAAGTCCCTTGGCTGTGACCCCTTGGTTTTGGGTATTCCTTGCTGGCGTAACCGGGTACCTGCTCGGCTCGATTAGCCCGTCGGCTTATGTGGCTCGGGTATTTGGCGTCGATCTATTCGCATCGGGTTCGGGTAACCCCGGTGCCACAAATGTGGGCCGCACCTTAGGTGCCCGCTGGGGCGTCATGGTCGCGGTCATTGACATTGCAAAGGGCCTCCTGCCCGCAGCGGTCTTCGGTATTTACGTCGGTGAGATCGCCGGCGAAGTCGCCGGACTGGCAGCGGTACTGGGACACATCACGTCACCTTTCTTAAAGGGCCGCGGCGGCAAGGGTGTCGCGACCGCCTTAGGGGCGATCTTGGGTGTGCAACCGTGGCTGGCTATCCCGGTGCTGATCACTTTCGGGATCGGGTTGGCGATTTGGCACCGCGTCGGGCTTGGTGCGGCTTTGGCGGCGATCGCGCTGGCGGCTAGTGGTGCGGTCGGGTGGGCTGTCGGGCTGCTGGATCCGTCCGATGCGGTATTTGCGCTGGTGATGGCGGGATTGGTGCTGGGCCGCCATGGCGGCAATATTCGGCGCGCGACCATGCACTGATTGCCGACTTGTCCACAATCGGCCAGCCGCATCCCTCTCATCCACAGGTGGGTCACTGCCGACTGACATTTGCGCGGGCGGTTCATAGCGTGGCCTTATGTCGTTGCGCACCGCGGTTGCCGATCGGTTCCGTCAACAGGCCCCGGCAGTGGCAACGGCAACAAGTGCCAGGCTCCAGCGAATTGCGATGCAATGGACGCCGTCCCCGCCAGCGGTATTACCCGCCGATGCTTTTGTCGACGCGATCGAAGGGTTGGCGCCCAAGGGCCGGGTTTTTCAACTGGATCGACGGGCCTGGCGTGGGCTGATCGCGATCGTGCTCGGTGCCGCACTTGTTGCTGGATGGCTGTGGTGGCAGGGCCGGCCCCGCGAGGTGACCCTTGCCCCGGAAATCGTGGCGAGCGGGGCGCCGGTGCCAGGCAGCGCGATCGAGCCGGCAGCGGGCGGTCGGGTCGTGGTGCACGTCATCGGCGCGGTGGTCAAGCCCGGCTTGGTGCAATTGCCCGCGGGCTCGCGGATCGCCGACGCGATCACCGCCGTCGGGGGCGCCAAAACGCCCAAAGCACTCGGATCGGTAAACCTGGCCCGGGTGCTAATTGACGGTGAGCAGATCGTGGTGGGCGCCGCCGCCGGGATGGTTACCGGTGCGCCCATTGACACCAGTGGGGTGTTGAACCTTAATACTGCTGCCGCGTCGGATTTCGAAGCCTTGCCCGGTGTTGGTCCGGTGTTAGCGGCCCGATTGATCCAGTGGCGAGCGGACAACGGGATGTTTAGAAGTATTGACGAACTCGGTGAGGTATCGGGGATCGGGCCGTCCATCTTGGAGCAGATCCGTCCGCTGGTTCGCGTTTGATCGATTTGCGCCTGTTGCTGCCGGCCACGGCGGCTTGGCTGGGTGCGGTGGTTGCGATGCTGTCGGCGAATTTGGCACCGAATCTGGTCGCACGCCACCAACATGCATCGGTAGTCCTGCTGGTCGCGATCGTCATGCTGGTCCCGGTTTGGTTTATCGCACCGCACTTCGGCCGTGACCGGGCTGCGTTAGTTCGCACCGGTGCATTTGGTATCGCGATCGGCGTGGCAGCGGCCAGTTGGCAGGTGCTGTCGCTGACCGCGCCACCATTGGCCGGCTGGGTTGATGCGGGTGCCACCGCCACTATTTACGCGACGGTAAACGGTGATGCGCAGCGATTGACCGCACGCGGGCAGGTGAGCTGGCAGGCGGCACCCGCCATTGCCCTGCGGGTCAACACCTCGCAGGTCCAAGCACGCGGGCAGGTGGTGAATCTGGGTGTGCCGATCGTGATTCGAATTCCCGGCAGTGCTGGTACACCGCCTCCGGGTACCTGGATCAAAGTGACCGGTCAGCTATCCGCGCCTTGGCAAAGCGACACCGCGGCCCAGTTGCAGGTATCCGGGCTCGACCAAATTGAGATTGTTGGCAGCCCGGGGCCGGTGGCTGAAATCGCCACCTCGATGCGCGCCGGGCTGCGCTTGAGTGTGGCGGACTCCGGGCGCAATGCCGGCGCCCTGGTAGCCGGGCTATCCGTTGGGGATGAGTCACTGCAGTCCGATGAGCTAGACAATGCAATGCGTCAGTCCGGGCTGTCACACCTAACCGCCGTCTCCGGCGGAAATGTTGCGATTGTCTTGGTGGTGGTTCTTGGTATCGCACGCCTACTTCGACTTCGACTACCTGGCCGGATCACATTTGCACTGATAGCTCTTTCCTATTTCGTGATTCTCGTGCGCCCACAGCCAAGTGTTCTGCGTGCTGCCGTTATGGGAGCGGTAGTCCTAGTTGGCATGCTCGCGGGTGGGCGGCGAGGGGGCCCGGCGGTGTTATCCACGGCGGTGATTGTGCTGATCGTGATCGCGCCGGGGCTCGCGGTCTCCTGGGGTTTCGCCCTTTCGGTGGCCGCGACTGCTGGCCTTATTCTGCTGTCGCCGTCAATCGCAAAGGTGCTGGCACGGCAGCGGTGGTCGGCTCGTTGGCCACCGGCACTTGTGGAGGCGGTAGCCATCACCACGGCGGCCCAGTTGGCGACCTTGCCGCTGCTGATAGCGATGGGTACGAGTGTGGGCTGGGTGGCACTTCCAGCGAACCTGCTGGCGATGCCCGCGGTAGCGCCGGTGACAGTGCTTGGGTTGCTGGCCGCTTTCCTCTCGCTTTTTAGTCCGCCGCTGGCCGCCGTCATCGGCCAGTTGGCATCTTGGCCGGCCGGCTGGATCGCGCAGGTTGCTCTGACTTTCAGTTCGATGCCATTTGCCACCTTGCCCTGGCCCGGTGGCCTGGCCGGAGTCTTGCTACTCGCGCCCGCGGCTTTGGCCTTGCTGCTGTGGCGGCGGTTCAGCGGACACCGCTGGCCGGGTGGGCCGCCGAAGCGGGTCGCGGTCACGGCCGTCAGTGCCGCGGTCTGTGTGATTTGCCTGCTGACCTTCGCACCGCCTGATAGGCAAGGCTGGCCACCGCCGGGGTGGCTGCTGGTGGCCTGCGACATCGGGCAGGGGGATGCGCTGGTGCTGCGCGCCACCGCCTCGGTCTATGTGGTGGTCGATGTGGGTCCAGACCCGGTGCCGATCGATCGCTGTTTACGCGATTTAGGCGTAGTCAATATCGCGGCGATCGTGCTGACGCATTATCACGCCGATCACGTGAGTGGATTACCTGGAGTTCTCGCCGGGCGCTCGGTTGGCGCGATATTCACCACGATTGTGCGCGAACCGCCAGACACCGTGGCATTGGTCGATGATTGGCTTGATGAAGCTGGTATCACCGCGCAACCGGTACGAATTGGCGAGGTGCGTAAAACCGGTGATCTAACCTGGCGCGTGCTATGGCCGGCGCGCGTAATCCGCGCGGGGTCGGTACCCAATAACGCGAGTGTGGTGCTTCTCGTGGAGATTGCCGGCGTGCAGATCCTGCTGTCGGGTGATATCGAGCCGGAGGCGCAAAATGCGATCATGGCCGCCAACCCCGAGCTAGCCGTTGACGTCGTCAAAGTTCCCCACCACGGATCGCGGTATCAACATCCACGGTTCACCTCATGGACCCATGGCCGCCTCGCGGTGATAAGTGTGGGCCGGGGCAACACCTACGGGCACCCCGCCCCAGAAACCCTCGCCGCCTGGGCGCAAGTCGACGCATTAATCGGCCGCACCGACACCCAAGGCGATCTCGCGGTAGTGGCCGATGCTGGCGGGCGCGTTGGCCTGGTGGCCAGAGGTAGCTAACTTGGTCAAGGTGGTTCTGGCATGCTGTTCCATTATGGTTTCCAGTTTGCCGGCACCGAGCCGCATCACTATTGCTGCCGGCAATGAGCCGATGCTGGTTGATCGTGCGGTATCAGAAACCTGCGCTGCCATCCGCGCCCTTGATCCAAGTACCCAGCGCGTGATGATTCCCGCAAATAGCGATGATGGCGCCGCGCTTATTCGTGATGCGATGTCGCCGAATCTATTTGGCGACGCCACGGTGCTCATCGTCACCGCAGTCGATGCGGCAAGTGACGATGTCGACACGGCATTGCGCGGATTCATCGCCGAGCCGGCGGAGCACGCGTGGTTGATCGTGACCCATCCTGGGGGTGTCAAGGGGAAGAACCTCCTTGATGCCCTGCGGGCAGCGGGTGGCGCCGAGATCGACTGCAAGGCCTTGAAGAAGGGCAAAGCCACGATCGAGTTCTTAACTCGTGAGGTCTGCAGTCACAAGCGATCGATGACAGCCGATGCGGTTACTGCTCTCTATGACGCTATCGGGCACGACCTGCGCCTGCTGGTTGGCGCGATATCGCAGCTGTGCAGCGATGTAGATCATGACCTGATCACGATCGACGACATCAACTCCTATTTCACCGGAGTGGCCGAGGTCGCGGGTTACACCATCGCCGACTCAGTTTGGGATCGGCGATCCGTTGACGCAATGAGATCACTGCGCTGGGCGATGGCGGCTTCGGACAATGTCGGGGTGCCAACGGTGCTCGCAATGGCAAGTGGGCTGCGCGCCGTGGTCGGGGCAGGCGGCATGCCAACTGCCTCGGATCTGGATGTGGCCAAGGCCATTGGCGTCCCGCCATGGAAAGTAAAGAACCTGCGTCAGCAGTGGGCGAGGTGGAGTGGTGATCAGCGGCGGCTGGCCGCGGCGGCCGTGGCCCTTGCCGATGCGGATGGCGCCGTCAAAGGGGGCGTGCGAATTGGTTCGAGTTTGGCTGCTGAGCAAAAGCTGCTGGCCCTGGAAAAACTGGTGCTACTGACTTCGGCTCGGCGGGCTGGCTGAACTAGAGCCGGCCGCGGAACTTAAAGTGCGTCAGCGCGCTTGGCGATTGACGACTTGCGGTTTGCGGCCTGGTTGGCGTGAATAACGCCCTTGCTGGCCGCCTTGTCTAGGGCCTTGCTGGCGTCGCGCGCAAGTGCTTTGGCCTCGGCGCTCTTGCCGGCATCTGCTGCCTCGCGGAACTTGCGCACGGCAGTCTTGACCGAGGACTTGACGGCCTTATTGCGCTCACGGGCCTTCTCGTTGGTCCGATTACGCTTGATCTGCGACTTAATGTTCGCCACGGGACAACTTTCTATTCTGGGGCTTTGGACGGTACTTGGGCCCTCACGGATGCGGGCGCCGCCCAAGGCTACCCGTAGGCTGGGCGTTACCCCAAATCGGATCCCTGTTAGAACCCAGTTCACCCAGCCGATCTACCCAAAGGACCCCAAGTGCCGCTCCCGCAGCCCGGTGCCACCGACCCAGCGGTCATCCGGAATTTCTGCATCATCGCCCATATTGACCATGGCAAGTCAACATTGGCCGACCGGATGCTGCAGCAGACCGGGGTGGTGGACGCCCGCTCCATGCGGGCCCAGTACCTCGACCGGATGGATATTGAGCGTGAGCGCGGGATCACCATCAAGGCCCAGAACGTCCGGCTGCCGTGGCGGGTCGGGGACACCGATTACGTCCTGCACCTGATCGACACCCCCGGCCACGTCGACTT
>SYJA01000024.1 GCA_005798555.1 Actinomycetota bacterium | reverse complement strand
TACGTCGGGCCCTTGAAGATCGATTTTCCCAAGTGGGGTGACATCGATGATGCCGACATGGGTTCGCACATTTAGTGCTTCCGCCGATGGATCCCCGTAATGCTCAGGACGAATCCACTGTCCGGCAATAAGAGGTACCGCACCATGCTCGACGTGCCACTGTTGTATTGGTGAGATGCGCACCGGGTCAAAAGCGCGACCTGCGAGGGCGCCGAGGCTGATCGGCGCATAGGGGGGCCGCCATATCGTGGTGCCCGTGCTTTCGAGGTCACGACCGGTGGCTTCGGCCAGTATCGCCATTGCGTTGACATTTTCGAGCTTGCCCTGCGAGGTGCCCATACCCGAGGTGGTAAAACGTTTGGCTAGTTCTGCCGAGTCGTAGCCCTCCTTAACCGCGGCCATGATGTCCTTACTCTTGACGTCCTCGGAGAAGTCAAGGAAACCGGCGGTTGGCCCATGGAAAAGGGCGGGATGCGCCTCGCGTGTCAGCGGCGGCACCGGCGTTGGTGTTGCACCGGTGGCCCGGGTTGCCGCCTCAGCACCCACGGCTCGACCATGTTTGATTAATTGGTCGATGGTGCCGTCACCTACTATTCCACCGGTGGCCATTACTGATGGCGGGATGAGTTCACTCGGGAAGAAGCGGGCTGCGACCGGATCCCAGATCGGTCGATCGCCGGCCATATTTAGGAGGCTGGTGGGAGCCGTCCAGCCGGTTGCGGTAATAAGCAGGTCGGCGGGGATCTTGGTGCCGTCCTCGCACTCAACGGCTTTTAGCCGGCCTCGACCTATTGCTCGGCGAAGTGTTACCCCGGTTCGGGCGTCGATTACCAAAGCAATTGTGACGCCGGCTGCTCGCAGGCGTTCTACGGCCTCATCGCCACTTGCATTAGCCGTAAGAATCACGGCTCTAGTGCCGGGCCGCACCGCGTGCAATTCCAAAAGCCTCATCGCTGCCGTGGAAAGCATGACTCCGGGTAGATCATTGCCCGCGAAGACGTAGGGGCGCTCGATCAGGCCGGGAGCAACCACCAAGGTACCCACCCGGGCTTTGATCAAACGCTCGTGTGACCAGACACCACTGCGCTGTACCACCGCGACCCAATTATCGTCGTAACGTCCGGTTACCACGGAATCGGTGAGCACCTCAATGTTTTGGTAGCTATTGACCTCTGCGCGAAGCGCAGCCAAGGCCGCCAGTGCCTCCGGGCCGCCGTAGCGCAGGTGGCCACCAATTTCGTATTCCTCCTCAACGAGCATTACTTTTACACCGGCTCGAGCCGCTTCAATCGCGGCGGCAATTCCGGCTGGGCCAGCACCAGCGACAAGGACATCAGGATGCGTGTATCTCTTATCGAAGTTCCCGTGCCTGCCATCGGGGGCAGGCGGACTTCCTCCTGGAGCGAATCTTGATAGAACTTTCTGGTAGGAAGGCCACAGGAACTGCGGCTTGATGAAAGTCTTGTAGTAGAACCCGGGGCCGAGGAATCGGCCGAGTAGTTGATTAACCGCCCGAACATCTAACTTAAGGGAGGGCCACGCATTTTGAGCTCGGACATCGTCACCCTCACGCAACCGTCGATGCGCCCCCCGCACATTGGGTTCATCTGCAACGGTGACGGAACAATTCGGGTCTACGTATGATGCGCTCAACACACCGCGCGGGCGGTGGTATTTGAAGCTTCGCGAAATTACTTGAACACCGGATGCCATGAGTGCCGACACGATGGTGTCACCCTCGTAACCGGTTAGCGGACGGCCATTCCAAGTGAAATTTATCGACTTGGCTCGATCTATTACTTCTCCCGGCTGACTGCTGATTCTTGAACTCACCGGGTTACTCATCTGGCACCCCCATTATTGCTGGCGCCATCAGGGCCGGGGGAGCCAGCCGGGGCCACCCATCGGATCTCATTGGTCTGGGTATTTCGTTCGGCGCACAGGAATTGGCGACACCCCGTTGTATGAAACCAATTCTCGCGTACCCAGCCAAGTGGGTTGTCCTGCTGGTAGAGGTAGCGGCGCCAGACTGCTGGGTCGTTGGTTGTGACTTCGCGCTTCCTGCCCGCCTCGCCGGCATGTCGAAACTCGGTACTGTTGCGCGGCCCGCAATAGGGGCAGTCAATGAGGATCACGAGATGCTCCAAATAACGCTACTCGAATTAGTGGCCAACTGATGCGGCACCTTTCTCGCCGACGAGACGACCATCGGCGAATCTGGCGAGGTCAAAGGCGGAGATGATTTCCGGTACCCGGCCGGTCGCAACCAACGCTGCCATCGCCTCACCAGAGACCGGACCGGCTTTGAACCCGTAGGTTCCCCAGCCGACGTCAACAAGAAATCCAGCTACGGGGGTGACTCCCATGATGGGGGAGTAATCAGGGGTCATATCGCATAGGCCCGCCCATTGACGCAGCACCTTGAGTGAGCCAATCGATGGGATCAGTTCGAGGATATGGGAGGCGACGGACTCGGTGAACTCAAGTGAGCCGCGCATTGAATAGGAGGGGTAAGGGTCAACGCTCGCGCCGAAGACCAGTTCACCACGATCAGTTTGGCTCACGTATACATGCAGTGATCCAGAAACTATTACCGAGGGCAGAAATACTTTGACCGGCTCGGTAACCGCAGCCTGCAGCGGATGGGTGATCAGAGGCATTTTCACGCCAACCATGTCTGAAATGGTGGTTGCCCATCCTGCGGTGCAATTCACGACTATGGAAGCGGAGATAGCACCTCGGTTTGTTCGTACTCCGGTAACTTTTCCGCCGGCAGTTTCGATACCGAGCACTTCGGTCTGCTGGTGAATCTGAACCCCTAGGTGATCAGCTGCCCGGGCGTACCCCCAATTGACTGCGTCGTGTCTGATGATCCCCCCCGGTGGGTGGTACAGCGCGCCAAGTATTGGATAACGAGGGCGATCTGAGACATCAAGGTATTTGACGATTCTGCCAACTTCGGCAGCATCGATTACCGAACTATTGATGCCCTGTAGTTTGTTCACTTCAGCACGCCAGTTCATGGTGCGAAGTGATGCGTCGGTGTGCGCGAGAGTTAGATGGCCACGTTGGGAAAACATAACATTGTAGTTTAGGTCGGCAGCAAGATTCTGGTAGAGCACGACCGATCGATCGTAGAAGCGAACACCTTCTGGGGTTAGGTAGTTTGATCGGATGATGGCCGTATTGCGACCCGAGCCACCTCCACCCATATATGACTTATCCAGCACCGCCACATTAGTAATCCCATGGTGGGCTGCCAGATAGTAAGCGCAGGCTAGTCCATGAACACCGGCACCGATGATGACCACATCGTAAGACTTGGCAAGGTCGTGCTGCCGAAAACTACGTGGCCAATCTGAATTGGTCACCCCCCGGCGAAAGATATCCAATGCCGAGTAACGTGCCGGCCCACGACTTCGGCGCCTACGAGCTTGTGTGCCCGCCGTTACCTTGTTTGAAGGAACAGATTCAGCGTGTGACATGTCCGTAGGCCTTCACTGAGATGAATTGGACTGGCATGGTGATTAACATTTGTGGACCGTGCGGCGCCTCCCCATCAAACTGCAGGGAGTCACCTGCCTCAAGGATGTAGGTGGACCCGCCAACTGCGTACTGCATCTCGCCACTGACCATGAATAAGAACTCGGTGCCAGCATGTTGGTAGAGAGGGAAAACCTCGGAGCGCTCCAGAAGGGTGACTAGCATCGGTTCCATAATTTGGTTAGGTCCGCGAGTGGCTCCCAGGAGTTGGTAGAGGTGGCCGGCGGCGCTGCGGGGGCTCAACTCGAACCCGCGCCCCGCTTTGACGAAGATGACGTCAACCTCCTCCTTCAACCCGCGAAAGAAAGCCGTTAGTGGCGCATCCAGGGCTTCAGCAAGTCGCACCAAGGTACTTAGGCTGGGAGTTGTTTGGCCATTTTCAATCTTTGACAGCATCCCTTTACTTATACCTGTTATTTCAGCAAGTTCGGCAAGGGACCAAGCGCGCCGGGTTCGCAACTCACGTAATTGCGCACCCAGAACTTTCTCAACTTCTTGTGCAAAGGACGGTGTCACTTCTGAACTTTCGATCGTGGGCTCGCGCATTTCGGTCATCGGCTTTATTCCTAAAAACCTTGACCGGGAATCCATGAGGTACCGGCGAGGGGCACCTTCGCCATGGCGGCCGCTTCAATGGTCAAAGCGGCTAAGTCCTCTGGCTCTAGATGGTGCACAGAGTTTTTGCCACAGGCTCGGGCCAAGGTGGTCAGTTCCATGGTCAGGGCATTTAAGTAATTGATAACTCGGCGGGAGCCGATTTCGGGGTCTAGCCGGTCGGTCAACTCTCGGGTTTGAGTGGTGACCCCGACCGGACAAGCACCCGTCTGGCATTCATGGCAAAAACCTGGGGCCGTCCCAAGGGTCAGGTAGTCGGCGGTGACGTCAATTTTTTCACCGTCTTTTTCGTAGAAGGGGGAGTTGCAGCCCAGCGCGATGAGCATGCCGACACCGAGCGATACAGCGTCAGCACCGAGGGCCAAGGCCTTGGCGATATCGGCCCCGGTTCGGATTCCGCCCGAAACAATCAACTGCACCTGCCCGGTCATTCCGGCCTCGCGAATTGCCTCAGCCGCCAGGCGTACAGCAGGCAGGGTTGGGATACCGGTGTGCTCTATGAAGACATCCTGGGTGGCACCGGTGCCACCCTGCATGCCATCAACGACGATTACATCCGCACCGGCAGCGATAGCCAATTTGACGTCATTGAAGGTCCGAGTTGCGCCGAACTTGACATAAATGGGCTTCTCCCAGTTAGTGGCCTCGCGGAGTTCACCGATCTTGATCGTCAGGTCATCAGGTCCGGTCCAGTCCGGGTGGCGAGAAGCAGAACGCTGGTCAATGCCGGCCGGGAGGGTTCTCATTGAGGCGACGCGTTCACTAACTTTCTGTCCGAGCAGCATGCCTCCACCACCAGGCTTTGCCCCCTGGCCTACCACGACCTCGATTGCATCGGCTTGTTTCAGATGCTTTGGGTTGAATCCGTAGCGCGACGGTAGGCACTGGTAGACCAACATCGCCGAGGCTCGGCGTTCCTCCTCGGTCATTCCGCCGTCACCGGTGGTCGTGGACGTACCGACGGCGGTGGCGGCGCGCCCTAACGCTTCTTTGGCATTGGCCGACAGGGAGCCAAAACTCATGCCTGCGATGGTTATTGGAATCTTGAGCTCTAACGGCTTGGAGGCGAACCTGGTACCAAGTACAGTTTTCGTCTCGCATCGCTCCCGATAGCCCTCCAAGGGATAACGTGACAAAGAGGCGGTGATGAATGTGAGGTCATCGAAACTTGGTACCTGCCTTTTGGCACCCCATCCGCGGATTTCATAGCGGCCCATGGTCGCCATCTGAGAGATGTGGGAAATCATTTGGGGCGGAAAAGTCGCACTTTCACGCAAGGCCGGGTTTATTGCATCTTCCTCAGACATCAGTAACTCTGATTCGTGAGTGCGTCGAAGTTGTATAACTGTTTTGCGGACGCGACCTTGATAACGTTTTCAGGGTTGATGTGATCAAAGCCCGCGGTAATGCACATTTCGCGAACCAGACTTACATCAGTGGCTGTCATTTCTTTGATTTGGGCATCTGCTCCCAAGGAACGAATCGTGCCTCCGACGTAAATGATGGCTTCATAGAGTGAGTCACCCAGTGAATCACCGGCATCTCCGCCGACCAGAACGGTGCCAGCCTGTGCCATGAAGGCACTCATGTGGCCGACATTGCCCCCCACCGCAAGGCTCCCGCCTTTGAGCGAAATTGCCGCTCGTGACGAAGCGTCACCCTCAATCACCACCAAACCACCGTGAGCTGAGGCCGCGGTGGATTCACTGGCGTTGCCGCGGACCCGCACCACGCCACTCATCAGGTTTTCACCGACACCCCAACCGACGCTGCCATTGACAGTAAATGAGGGACCATCGCATAGGCCCGCTAGGTAGTACCCAGCGTTGCCGTTGATATTGATGTGGATTTTGTTGGAAAGCCCGACACCGAGATTATGGGCACCGCGTACCTCGGTGATGTTAACCTCGGCGCCCGCAGATTGGGCTCGGAGTTCCCGATTTACGGCGGTCACTCCCATGGCTCGGGCGTCCAAAGTGAGTGGGGGCTTGGTCTGCACAGTCATGTGATCACACGGTCCATGTGTGGATCTCCTCGGGTTGTGGCTCGAAAATGCGAGCACCCTCAATATCAGGCAGGCTCGCCAGCGCGTGGTACTCGCTGGCCACTGCAATGTATTCTGGCCGTTCGGCAATCACCATGGGCTTGCAAGCAAATGCATCGCGTACTACCGAAAACTGGTGATCTGTGGTGACTACGAGAGTGAAAAATCCATCGAACTCCTTGAGCACATGCCGCATGGCCTCTTCAAGGTCATCCCCCTGAGTCATCCGGTAGCCGATAAATTGGGCTGCTACCTCGGTGTCATTATCGGTTACGCAGGTAACCCCAGCGTCTACGAGCGCGCGACGAATAGTTGCGTGGTTAGAAAACGATCCGTTATGTACGAGAGCCAGATCGTGTGCGGGAGAGAAGGGGTGTGCACCGTCGGTGGTGATAGCCGATTCGGTGGCCATCCGGGTGTGCCCAAGGGCTAAATAGCCACTCATCTGCGGCACCCGATAACGCTCACAGATATCCCGAGGCAGTCCGACATCTTTGATTAGGTGAATGGCTTTACCCACTCCAACAATGGTGAGTTGATGGTCGGCGGTGTCCAGCAATGCCCGGCTCACCACCTCTTCCCCTGCGCTGGTCACCAAAAAGGCGATATTGCCAATCTCCTCGATTGAGGAGGTCGCCCCGGTCGCGGTGTCGACGGCTGCCTGGACACTGGACCAGACGATTGTGGGGGCATCGCTGCGCAGGGACCAGCGCAGCGCTTGCGCTGGCACGCCACGGTCGTAAATGGCTAAACCCGCGGAATCTGGACCGCGGGCGGTCATTTCCTCCAGCATGGTCGTGAAATACCGCCCGAGATCTTGTTCCAAGCCTTGGTCGCGGACTAGCAAGCCGACAATTCCACACACCTGCGGTGCTCTCCTCTCCGCGACTCCGTGGCAACTTGTCGGTTGCACCGCCCCATTTCCAAGGTTTCCTCACGGTACTACATATATGACTTTGATTCAACCCTTGTTTATGTTTGCAATATGGAGTTTCATATATGGACTATTTGTTGCCTCCAAGAATACCCACTAACCCGAAAGTTAGTGAATGCCCGAAGGAAAGGTGCCCCATGACGAGCATTCGCGAGGAACTGCGCTCCCGTGCGGAAGAAGACGGTATTGAATTTTTCTTCGCCATGTTCGTGGATATGCACGGCAAACCGTGCGCCAAGCTCGTCCCGATGGCCAGTTTTGACCTGCTGATGGATGGTGGCGCCGGCTTCGCTGGCTTCGCCGCGGGCCCCATGGGACAGACCCCGGCGGATCCGGATTTAACGGCCGTACCTGACCCGGCTTCCTACACCCCGGTGCCTTGGGAGCCGGGTGTAGCAGTTCTCATGTGCGATATTCATGTCGACGGGGAGCCCTGGAACTTCTCACCCAGAGTGATCTTGAAAAGACAACTAGAAAAACTTGCTGCGCGCGGTCTTACTTTGATGGCGGGTTTCGAAGCCGAGTACTCACTCCTACGAAACACCGAGTCTGGGGGAATCGCAATTGCTGATGATCTCGACAATGCGGCCGCACCCTGCTACGACGTGAAAGCCTTGAGCAGGGCATTGGGGTTCCTTCAGACCACATCGCGATACATGAACCAGCTTGGTTGGGGCAACTACGCCAATGATCATGAGGACGCTAACGGCCAGTTTGAACAGAACTGGAATTACTCCGATGCTCTTACCTCGGCGGATCGATTGATCTTCTTCCGCTACATGGTTCATGTGCTTGCGCAGCGTGCAGGAAAGGTAGCGACTTTCATGCCAAAACCCTTCTCGCAGCTGACCGGTAATGGCCTTCATATTCATACGTCACTTTGGGAGGGGGATAAACCCCTTTTCGCATCGGAGGACGATCCCCGTGGTTTGGGCCTATCACCGATGGCATACCAATACATTGCGGGCATCTTGGTTCACGCGCGCGCAGCAGCTGCGATCACCTGCCCGATCGTCAATTCCTATAAGCGCATGGGTGTGGGAGCACCGAACTCCGGCGCCACTTGGGCACCTGCCTATGTTTCATATGGTGGGAACAATCGAACGCAGATGCTCCGCATCCCAGCGGGTGGCCGAGTTGAACATCGCGCCTGTGATGGGGCCGCAAATCCATATCTTGCCTTGACCGCTGTTTTGGCCTCAGGTCTCGATGGAATCGATAACGCTCTAGATCCCGGTGAGCCGAATACCGACAACCTTTACGCCTTGACCGGAGATCAGATTCAGGCAGCGAATATTGAGACGATGCCACCGACCTTGCTTCACGCCACTGAAGAACTAGCAAAGGATGCGGTGTTGCGGTCCGCATTTGGTCCTGGACGTGATGGTGGTGACTATCTGGATTATTTTGTCGAGGTGAAGCAAAGTGAATTCCGCGCCTACCATTCACTCGTTAGCGACTGGGAGATCAAGCGCTACTTGACTTTGTTCTAAGGCAGCCGCGTTCGAAAATTCGCGCCAGCAGTTTTTGAGCCAACAGGGTCTCATGCTACCTGTTGGATTGGAGTTACCGAAATGTCTCGTGCGTCAATCAAGATGTCCGACGCAGTGTCGATATCTGTTAGCCTCTTCCTGCCGGCCAAGCAGCCACCGCCTTGCATACTTGAGGCCTTGCCGTATCGCAAGGACGACATGACAGCTAGTCGGCGGCCTGAGTATGAAAGATTCTCACTGAAGTCATTGTGTGGCTTGCAGCGCAGTCATGGTGGGCCGGCAATATCGGGATGTTTGGAACTTCATACGGCGGCTTCAATTCCTTCCAACTTGCCTGCGAGCGGCCAGCGCATTTGAAGGCCATTGTGCCTATCTACGCCACCGATGAGCGATTCACTGATGATGTGAATCAGATGGGTGGTGCCCGCGAGTGGCTTGACCTCGTTGACTACTGCCACTACATGGCTCCCATGAATTTACTGCCCCCGGTACCCGAGATTTGGGGCGATACTTGGCGCGCGGAATGGCTGCGACGAGTAGCTGAGAATGAGCCTTGGCTTTTTACTTGGTTGGCGCACCCAGATGATGACTCATATTGGCGTCTCCACCGAGGACTACCTGAGTGCCATCAACCAGAAGCGACGAACGGTCTCCGATCGTGACATCAAGTGCTTCGGCGAGGACATCGCACTTTTCGAACGGTTGTGACCGCCGCTGGCCGAAAAGGATGAGGTGACGCCCACCCAACTCGCATCTGCGGGTTGAAGCAGTGACCTGCCGTTAAAACACCTCGGGTTTTTGCCTCTATCCCGTTTGCGTTTGGTAGTCCAAGTCTTCTTCTTTAAAACTACTCCAGGGTTTGCGGGCTTTGATTAATTCGTTTAGATAAAGTCCGTTGATTGTCTCGGCGAGCGCCGGGGCCTACCTAGGCGAGAGCGGTGGCTAGGACGAGACTTAAGGCGATAACGGGTCGGCGCATGAGCGCAGGATAGGTGAGGGTGGAGCTAGGTGAGAATCTTGGCAACCATGGCCCCGCTGGCTCCACTTACGCCACCACCGGGCCAAGTGCCGGCCCCACAAAGGTAAAGGTCCTTGACCGGTGACCGGTGCCGGCCCCACCCTGGTACCGGGCGCAGGAAGAAGAACTGCGACGGGTGATGACTGCCACCGAGTGAGTCACCGTTGATTAGGTTGACGTTGTAACGCTCCAGATCGGCTGGGCTCAACACGGCGCGTGCGATAACCAATTGCGCTAGTCCGGGCGCGTAGGTCTCGATCTTTCTCATTACCAAGTCCGCGTAGTCCTCAGCGACGCCATCCCAACTGGATCCATCAGCCAATTTCAGTGGCAACATGCGCACCTGCACCCAGAGCACATGTTTACCCGCGGGTGCCCGTGATGGGTCACTGACAGTTGGCTGCCCGATCACCAAAGTCGGTGATTCAGGCAGGAGACCGGCAGCCGCATCGGTATAGGTCCGGGCCATGTCGGCGAGGTAGGGGCCAATGTGGACGTAGTTGTATTCCCTAGCTTCGCGGGCTGTCCAAGGTGGTAAGTCGCTCAGGGCCAGATGAATCATCATGGTTGCGAGTCCCGATTGAAAGTTTTCGACTCGTTTGACACCCGGGTCACTCGCCACGTGGTCGGGGAGGAGGGCGGGCATGAGGCGGGGATTGACATTACTTATAACGGCCTGTCGAGCAAAAACGCTGGCGCCTGAAGCAAGTGTTACCCCGGTCGCCCTTTTGTTGTCGACGGTTATCTGCGTCACGCGCGAGTCACAGCGGACTTCGCCGCCATTGGCTTCTATCACCCCGACCAGTGCGGTCACGAGCGAAGCTGCTCCACCCTGGCCAATCACCATGCCGAAGAGTTGCCCACCGATTGTCTCGAGGAACGAAAAAAGGGCCCCGCCTGAGATATCGGGAGCAAAGTCCAGATGCATGCCCCAGGTCGCCATGAGGGCCTTGGTTTTCGGTGAGACAAAGTTTTCATCGGTAAATGATCGGGTTGATTGCAGAGCCAGTTTCGTCATCTCGTAGAGGCCAACGGTTCCCAGTGCCCGCTGGGCCTTCCACAGTGTCTTGAACGCGTCAACACTTGGCAGATCAGCGTTCAAAACTCCGATTAGAAATGGGGCCCACGCCCCGAGCTTTGCTGTGAGGGCTTCCCAGGCCGCGACGTCCGCGGGTGCGATTGCCGCCAAGTTCTTGACGGTCGCGGCGGGATCGGCTTCAACGCCGATCATGGTGCCATCG
Organism: Actinomycetota bacterium; assembly: GCA_005798555.1. Classification (GTDB taxonomy): domain Bacteria; phylum Actinomycetota; class Actinomycetes; order S36-B12; family S36-B12. The sequence continues at coordinate 95,910 of SYJA01000024.1, read as the reverse complement.
GGAAAGACCGAGCAAAATGGCTTGGTGGACGGGACCAGGTTGAACCCGCGTGCCGAAAGTTCGTCGCCGAGTTTGGCCATCACGGCCCCGCCGGCGAAGAGCCCCAAGTTCATCGCGAATAAGTCATGGTGGAACCCCGGAGCGGTGATCTGCTCGGTGCGAATAGCCCCACCGGGCGAATTATTGGATTCCAGCACTAACACCTTTTTACCCGAGACCGCCAGTAGCGCAGCCGCACTTAAGCCATTGATTCCGGAACCGATGATGACGACATCGTGGGCTGGCTGCATCGGCCGCACTCCTTTATCTTGCATTTATCTGACGACCGCCATCATTGCGCTATACGATCGAAGGCGCAAGCAATCGCGGGATACCAAGTGACAGGGACGGTAGATGGCAAACCAATTTGATGCGGTAATCATCGGCAGCGGCATCAACTCTTTGGTCTCCGGAGCGATGCTGGCCAAGCGGGGCTGGCGGGTGGCGGTACTAGAGCGCAATGAGCGCCCAGGTGGCGCGATCGCCACCCGTACTGATATTTTCCCCGGTTTCACGGTTGAGCTGCTGTCTAGTTGGCATCCACTTTTCGTGGGTGGACCGGCCTATGCGGAACTTGCAGGTGAGCTAGCCCGCTTAGGTGTTGAGTACCTGAACACCGAGGATCCAACGGGTGTGGTTTGTGCCGCGGGCTCTGCGATTTTGTCGACGAATGTCACCCGCAATGAGGAGCAATTTCGCGCACTGGGCGACCTCGATGCCTGGAATGCCGTGATGAGTGATTTTGGCGGCCGGGCGGAATTGGCCTTCGGCCTTCTGGGTACTGATTTTTGGCGTCCCAGTGCCGCCAAATTCGGGTGGCAGGCTTGGCGGAAACTCGGCCGTCGCGGGCTACTGGCCAGTGGGGCCGAACTACTCGAACCTGCGGCACCTTGGGTTGATAGGTCTTTCACCTCACCGGTTACCAAGGCGTTGCTGGCACCTTGGGCTCTCCATAACGGGCTGGGGCCCGATGATGCAGCAAGTGCGTTTATCACCAAAGTAATTGCCGCCGCGATTTCGATGGGGGGAATGCCGATCCCGGTTGGTGGCGGCGTGAAACTCGTCGAAGCTCTCTGCGCGCTAATAACCGAAGCGGGTGGTGAGGTAATAACGAACGCGGAAGCTGTGCGAATTGAGGTATCCGGGGGCCGGGCGAAAAGTGTTAAGACCGCGGCTGGGGCTACATATGACGCCCGCAGAGCGATCCTCGCCTCGGTCACGCCACAGGACCTGTATCTAAAGTTATTGGACTCCGCGCAGGTGCCACCAGGTTTTTCCGCTGCGGCGGCGAGTTTTAGGTATGGCCGGGCCGCGATGCAAATTCACCTGGCCCTCACTGAGCCCCCGAATTGGACCACGCCGAAGATGGCGAAAGTGGCCTTGGTGCACGTACTGGACTCGATGGACTCCCTTTCTGAGTCAGTGAATGCCGCCAACCGCGGCTTCTTGCCAAAGCGCCCAACGATTGTGGTGGGGCAACCGGGCGTGATCGACCCGTCAAGGGTCCCGGCAGGTGCCGGGTTGCTGTGGCTGCAACTACAGGAAGTCCCGCGTGAAATCCGGGGTGACATGGCCGGCGAAATCGACCACATCGGGGGCTGGACCCCGCAGGTGCGCGACAGGTACGCCAACCGGATCATCAGCCAACTCAAGCCCCACATTGCAAATATCGATACGCATGTGGCCGGAACTAAAGTCCTCGGGCCCGCCGACCTGGAGGGATTGAACGCGAACCTAGTGGGGGGCGATCCGTATGCCGGGGACTGTCGGGTTGATCAGTATGCGATGTGGCGGCCGCTCAGGTTGGCAACCGGCCACAAAGCCGGGGTCAATGGATTGTGGCATATTGGGGCGTCGACCCACCCCGGCCCGGGCCTAGGTGGTGGCTCTGGGTACTTGGTGGCAAAAAGGTTGCTCGACTAACGCCAATGGGAGAACCGCGTGACTGATAAGCGAAAGGAAACCTAGCGATGGCGGAACGCTCATTTGCCAATGAGGTTCAGGAGTTACGGCTAGGGGCCGGAGCTGAGTTTCGCGGTGAAGGGATTCTCGCTGTAACCAAGGGGCTCTTGCAATCCGGTGTCGCTTATGTCGGCGGCTACCAGGGCGCACCGATTTCACATCTCATGGATGTCTTGGGTGACGCCAGTGAAATCCTCGCCGAGCTTGACGTGTATTTCGAGAACAGTGCCTCCGAAGCCACCGCGGCTGCGATGTTGGCTGCGTCTGTTCATTACCCCTTGCGCGGTGCCGTTACCTTCAAATCCACCGTCGGTACGAATGTCGCCTCGGACGCACTTGCCAACCTTGCATCGGGCGGAGTTCTTGGGGGCGCACTCATAATTGTCGGTGAGGATTACGGTGAAGGCTCGAGCATCATGCAAGAACGCTCCCATGCATTTGCCATGAAGTCGCAAATGTGGCTTTTGGATCCGCGCCCGAATCTGACCGCAATTGTTGATTTCGTCGAAAAAGGCTTCGAACTATCAGAAGCAAGCAGCACGCCGGTGATGCTGGAATTACGCCTGCGGTCCTGCCATCTGCATGGTTCATTCATCGCGAAAGACAATAAGCGCCCGTCCTTCACCTTGCGGGAGGCGATTGAGAACCCGCAGCGCGACAGTAGTCGCGTGGTGCTGCCACCAGCCAGTTTTGTCCATGAGCAGGAAAAAATCAAAGATCGTTGGCCCGCGGCAGTGCGGTTCATCCAAGAGAATGAATTGAATGAGTTCATCGCCGAAAAACAAGAGAAAGTCGGCATCATTCTCCAGGGTGGTTTATTCAACACCGTTAACCGTGCCCTTGAGTTGCTCGGCTTGTCGGACCCGTACGGGAATAGCGAGATTCCGCTGTATGTTCTTAATGTCACCTATCCGATCATCGATCAAGAGGTCCTTCGCTTTTGCGATGGCAAGGACGCGGTGCTCCTAATTGAAGAGGGACAACCTGACTACATTGAGCAAAATCTGAACACGGTCTTGCGTAGGGCCGGTGACCTCACGTTGCTGCACGGCAAGGATCTACTTCCGGTCGCGGGCGAGTACACGCCGGCGGCGGTAACCAAAGGCATCAATGCCTTCCTGCAGAGGTATCTGCCCACCCGGGTGAATCCGGGTAATTTGCCGACCGTTGTCCTTGAGGACAGCGACCCACGAAGCCCATTTGCGCCGCGAATCTCACCTGAACTTGTCCAGGGCCGGCCGCCGGGCTTTTGCACCGGCTGCCCCGAGCGACCAATTTTTGCGGCACTAAAACTGGCCGAGCGCGAACTTGGTCCGCACATCGTAAGTGCCGATATTGGCTGTCACCTGTTCTCCATCAACGCACCATTTAATGTCGGTGCTACCACCATGGGCTACGGCCTGGGCTCCGCCAGCGGATCCGCATTCAATGCAAAAGATGCCGACAAGCGAACTATTGCGTTTATGGGCGATGGCGGGTTTTGGCATAACGGCCTCACCAGCGGAGTTGGTAATGCTGTCTTCAATGAAAACGATCAACTCCTTGTCGTGGTGGATAACGCCTACAGCGCGGCCACCGGGGGCCAGGATTTGCTGTCATCTCGGGCCGAGACCCCAAGTCGTTCGACCAATCACCCCATCGAACGGGCAGTGCGCGGCATTGGCGTCAAGTGGGCGCGCACGATGACCGACACTTTCAAAGTGGCCGAAATGCGTGACCTCTTCAAGGAAGCCTTAACGACGCAAGAAAAAGGGCCCAAAGTAATTGTCGCCCAAAGTGAGTGCACCCTGAATCGTGAACGCCGCGAGAAACCAGCTCGCGCGAAGAAGATAAAGGACGGCAAACGAGTAGTTCGCGAACTGTATGGGGTGGATCCGGAAACCTGCACCGGTGATCATTCCTGTATTCGAATCTCGGGGTGTCCGTCGCTAACCATCGGCCCGAACCCGGATCCGCTTCGCCAGGACCCAATCGCGGTGGTGCTGGAAACCTGTGTGGGCTGTGGCCTCTGTGGTGAGAACGCGCACGCGGCCGCCCTCTGCCCGTCCTTCTACCGCACCGAAGTGATCTACAATCCAAGTTGGTGGGACAAGTCCAAACTCTGGGTCCGTCACCGTTACATCGGCTGGTTGCAAAAGGGTATTGAAAAGCAGCGACTTGGAATTGATGCAGTATGACAAGTGTTGACCTCAAGGCCAGTACGCCAGTGCCAGGGGTTACCCGGCCAATCACGATGGCGATCTTGGCAATGGGCGGGGAGGGTGGTGGAGTACTCGCCGACTGGGTTGTCGCGGTGGCCGAGCGCAATGGTTATTTCGCCCAGAACACTTCGGTGGCCGGGGTCGCACAACGCACGGGCACAACGGTTTATTACGTAGAAATACTGCGCAAGATTAGCGATGATCCAAACCAGCCAGAGCCAATTCTCAGCACGATGCCGACACCTGGTGAAGTCGATATCGCCGTGGCCTCTGAGCTAATGGAGTCGGGCAGAGCGATCCAAAGAGGTTTTTGCACACCTGATCGCACGACGTTGATTGCTTCGACCAACCGGGTTTATTCAATGCCGGAGCGCACCGCTATGGGTGACGGCCGCATTGAGTCACAGGGGCTCATCGACGCAGCGAAGCTGTCTGCTAAGCGGTTCATCCGGGCTGACTTCAATAAATTGGCCCTGGACAACGGCAGTGTGATCAGTGCCTGCTTGTTTGGAGCCATTGCGGCAGCTCGGGTAATGCCGTTTTCTCGTGAACAATGCGAGGAGGTCATTCGAGCCGGGGGGAAGGGCATTGAGGCCAGCTTGGCCGCCTTTGACGCCGGGTTCAAGGCTGCGTTGGCGGCGGAGCGACCGGTGGTTGAAGTAACCATTGGGGCACGGCCTCCGGAAACCGAAGACCCCGGCCCGGACCCTGTGAAAGTAGAGCGCGCCATCAAGGATCCGAGTTCACTTGTTGGTCCGAAACTGACCGATTGTGCGCTGCGAATCAGATCTGCGTTTCCGGAGCAAGCGCGCTACGTGCTGGTTGAGGGTATTAAGCGAACCGCGGAATATCAAGACGGGGAGTACGCCGAGCAGTTGCTCGACCGGGTGGCACGAATCGCGATTGTCGATTCAACGCAAGACTTCAAGTTGACCGTTGAGGCCGCCCGTTACACGGCGCTTTGGATGACGTACGAGGACACCATCCGCGTGGCCTTCCATAAGACTCGCAAAGTACGTTTTGACAGGGTTCGAGCGGAATCTCGGGCCACGGAAGTTGAAATGGTTCAAGTCCGTGAGTTCCTTCATCCGCAGATTGAAGAGATAACCGACACCCTGCCGACGAAACTTGGGCGATTGCTCCTGGGCTCGAAACTCTTCCAGTGGCTGGTTTTCAAGATCACCCATAAAGGGATAAAGATTCAAACGTCCTCGGTCTGGGGATTCACCGTCTTGTATGTGCTGGCAAGGCTTAGGCCACTGCGCCGCCGATCACTTCGCTTTGGGATCGAGCAAAGTCGCATCGACCACTGGCTGGGACGGGTAGCTGACCTGGCCGTGACGAACCCCGAATTGGCCTACCAGGTGTGTTTGTGCCAACAACTGATCAAGGGGTACGGAGATACCCATGCCAATGGTATGCGCAATTTCGAAGCAATAATGGACTACCTGCCAATAGCAATTAAGGCTAGTGACCCGGCTTCGATAATCAAGGAACTTCGAAGTGCAGCACTAGCAGATGAGTCCGGCAGAGCGCTGACCCGTGCACTCGAGCGAAACAAGTAATCAGCGCTCCCCGGTCGCACGCAACAGGCGGTGGCAAAAACCCCTACTCCTGCACCAGCGCAAGGACCCGGCACGGACTTCCCGAGCCCTTGACGATGGGCAGCGGTGCAACTACGACTACTGCGCCCTTGATCGGCAACTTGTCTAGGTTGCGCAATTGCGTGACACCGCACTTGTTGGCACCCATGAACATGTTGTGGCAGGGGAAGGGTGGGTCAAAACCCATCGCACCACCAGCGTCGGTGCCAACAGTTTCGACTCCCCAGCCAAGGATTTGAGTTTCGGAAAGATACTTAGCAGCTTCGGGTGCCACCCCCGGGGTATGCGGTCCATTTTCGTCCGCGTTGGCAAACGCAACGGGATCATCACCGAACTTTGACCAACCGGTGCGAAAAAGCACCCATGAATGCGCAGGGATATCGCCGTTCTCGGCCTCCCAGGCCTTAACGTCAGCCAGGGTTAGGCAGTAGTCCGGGTTCGCTGCAACCTCAGCGGTTTTATCAATGACGACCGCGGGCCCGATGAGGCGCTGCGGTGGGACCTGGCTCACGTCATCTTTGTCCTGGCCTGTTACCCAGTGAATTGGCGCATCAAGATGGGTTCCGGTGTGCTCACCGGTGTGGATATTGTTCCAGTACCACGCAGGTCCGCGATCGTCGTATCGACTTATCTCCTCGAGCTGGAAGATTGCAGTCTGGCCGAAGTCCGCCGGCAAGGCGAGAACTGGCGTACCGGAATGCAATGGTGAAGTTAAGTCAATCACCTCGACGGAACCCGTCGCGATAGCGGTGCCCAATGAGTTGAGATCAGTCATAGCGGTAATCCTTCCAATTTAGGTGTTAGGGCTTGATGTTCATGTTGGCGTCCGTGCGTTGGACGTGCGAATCGTGGGCGGCGGCTGATTTGCGATTTAGGAACGGCAAATTGAATTCCTTTCCGCCGGTGACGCCTTTGGGCCGCCAAATCAGAATAACAACAAGAGCGGCGGCAATTACCAAACCCCTAGCCCCGTTCGGCAAGGTGACTTCAACGGAGCCAAAGGTGACCCCGCCTTCGAGCACTAAAAGCACCTGACCAATCGCGGTAACTAAAATGGTCCCGACTACGGCACCCCACAGGCTTGATGCGCCGCCGATGATAAGCATTGCGAGGGTCGTGAACGTGAAGCCGAGATAAAAGTCGCGGGCGGTCACGGCACCGGCATGGTGTGCATACATTGCGCCGCTAAGCGCTGCGATGCCGCCTGACACGGTGAAGAACAGCACCCGAAGGTGCCACACACTTGCCCCGAGTGCACGTGCGGCTAGAGCATCTTCTCGAGTAGCTCTTAGGAGTCGACCACGCCGGGAAATCCCGAAAAAGTAGACGACGATAATCACGATCACCGTCAACACGATGGATTCGTCAACGAATGCGAACTTTGGAACTTGCGGCATCACCTGTGGTCCAGGGCCGATCAGTTTCCAGTTGAAAAAGACGTTATCTGCAACCATTAGGAGAGCAAATGTGGCGATCCCGGCCGCGAGCCCGCTCAGACGCATCAAGAGCAATCCGGTGACGAAGGCAAAGAGGGCGCCGACTAAGACGGCGATCACCAGGCTTGGCCAGATCCCCATGTTCACGGCTTTCAGTGGCTCCCAGAGTCCGTCCAGAACGTTCTCTTTGATTTTTACCGGTGCGGTGAGGAGTCCTGAAGCGAACCCACCAACCATGGCAAACGCAGCTTGCCCAAATGACAGCACCCCACTGTTGCCGATGAAAACCTGCAGACTCAGCACCATCACCAGTAATGCCAAGGCGCCCTCGGTGAGATAGCTAAAAGATGCCGAAACCCCGCTGGTTAGGTACGACACTGCGATGACCACGACTATCGGGCCTAAGAGTTGCTGCCAATGGAAGCGGGTGACTCCAATTAGTTGCCGTGAAGGTAATAGGCCATTGGACATCAGGCACGCTCCTTGAATGCCTTATTGGAAATCAGCCCACTGGGCCTGATGAGCAGCACGATGATTACCAGAATAAAAAGCCAGGTATAGGAATAAACCCGATAGTTACCCAAGAATGAATTCAATAAACTGATCGTCGCGCCGACAGCAAACCCACCTAGAGCCGCCCCCTGCAAACTACCGAGGCCGCCAATCACCGTCCCGACCAAAGCCAAGATCGTGATGTTCACCCCGAAGAGCGGGTCAACTGAGCCTCGTTGGGTGACCAACACGAATGCGACCGCTGCTGCCAAAACCCCACTGAAAACAAATGCGGTACCAATAACGTAGTTCGACCGAACACCTAAAAGCCGAGCTGTCTGAAAATCACTCGATGCGGCGCGGATCTGTAATCCCAATGTCGTGTTTTCGACCAAGAAGCGCATGCCCGCTAACAGAGCTAATGCGAGAATTATCGTGAGGATGCTGCCGCGCGTGATCGTAGTATCGCCAAATTCAATTACCCCTGACATCCACGGGGCGATCTGGCCCGATATCGGGAGTGCGCCGAAGATAATTTCGTAGGACCTCTGGAGGAAGATACTCACGCCGAATGATGCGATCAGTAGCACTGATGGTCCGGCCAACCGGAGTCTCTTGAAAACACTTAACTCCATTAGGAGTGCGAGCGCTGCGGTTCCTGCAACGGCAATGATGATGCTGAGTGGCAGTCCGAGATCAATGGTGATGATCATCAGGTAGGCACCGATTGCGATGAGCTCACCGTGGGCAAAGTTCACCAGGCGCATAACCCCGAACACCAAGCCAATGCCAAGTGCGGCCAACCCGTACAGGCCGCCATAGCTGAGTGCGTCGAGAATGGTCTGAATCATTCGCGGTCCTCGCCGGTGCCAAAGTACGCGGCTGCCAACTTTGTCTCGTCCCGGGCGTCCTCTCGAGTAAGGGTTGCCCGCACGTGACCCTCACGCATCACCAGCGTGCGAGACGCAACGCTCATGATTAGGTGTGCACGTTGCTCAACAACGATAATTGCGGTTCCAAGTTCTTGGATCTTGTTCAGCACCCCAAAGACATCTTGGATTACCGTCGGGGACAGGCCCAGGCTCGGTTCGTCCAACATCAGAAGTTTAGGCTCGGAGACAAGTGCCCGGGCGATGGCAAGCTGCTGCTGCTGCCCGCCGCTGAGTAACCCGGCCTGGTGGCCCCGGTGGCTGGCGAGAACGGGAAATAACTCGGTGACTTCCGCGATCGCCTTCGCGGACCCGGATTTATCCCGCCGACCGGTTAGCCCCAAGCGCAGGTTCTCGGTTACGGTCAGGTCGGTGAAGATCGCTCTACCCTCCGGGACAAGGGCGAGGCCCAGACGCACGATGTCCTCGGGTTTCCTTCCTCGAATGGAAGTACCTTGAAATTCAATAGATCCGCTTGATGGTCTTACCGATCCGGCCAACGCACCCAAGAATGTGGACTTACCGGCCCCATTTGGACCAACGATGCCCACGAGTTCACCGGGTTCGACCTCGATATGCCCATTGAACAGGACTTGAACTTTTCCGTATCCGGCTTGGAGACCGCGAACGCTAAGAAGACTCATGCGATGCCGCCAGGTAATCCCATGGTGGCATCACCCAAGTAGGCAGATAGCACGGCCTCGTCGGCCAAAGCGTCCTCGGGCGGACCTTCGAAAAGTAGCTCACCAGAAGCTAGGACAAATACTCTTGAGCAGGCATCTGCTACCAGGCCGACATTGTGTTCGATTAGCAGCATGCCGCAGCCAGACTCACGCTGGATACTTTCAAGTGCCGCAAGCAGGGCTGGGGTCTCGTGGTTATTCAGGCCAGCGGCGGGTTCGTCCATGATGAGGTACTCGGGGTTGGCCGTGAGCGCTCGGGCGAGTCCGACTAGGCGTGATAGTCCGTGGGACAGACCGGTAGCCGGCTGCATCATTACCGCTGTGAGTCCGAGCATTTCAAGTGCATCGAGGGCCCGCCGATTTGCGACTTTGATCGACGCGCCAGCTCCGATGGCACCAAGCACCACGTTTTCAGTTACCGAGAGCTCGGGGAATAACCTTCCCGACTGAAAGGTTCGAGCCAGACCGGCCTTGGTCCTGGCTTCCGGTGGCAAACTGTCAATGCATCCTCCATCAATTGAAACCGTCCCAGAGTTTTGGGTTTCATAGCCGGCCATGATGTTGAGCAGGGTGGTTTTGCCAGCGCCATTGGGGCCAAGGAGGCCAACGATTTCACCTTTGCGCACGGTTACCGTGACATCTTCAAGGACCCGGATCGCGCCGAAGGACTTCACAATCGACACAGCCTCAAGCATCTGTGTCACGGCTATCTCCTGAAAGTGCGAGTGTTCTGGGTGGTGATCACAGAAAGGACTTTACCTAGATAAGCGGCAGGCTGTGGAGATAGAAGTGATATCTCCACAGCCTGCCGTTACCGACTAGTTGAGGATGGGCTGTTCTGCGGCCCGATACTCGATAAACGCGTGCTTACCCTTTTGTACTTCCATGACCGCCATCGGACGAGTCACGTTTACGTGCAACTCGGGCGAGAAGCTAGTCGGTCCAGCTGTCAGATCAACTGCGTTAAATGCCTCCAACGCAGCAGCCAGGGCGGCCCCATCGGTGGAACCAGCCTGCTCGGCAGCGAGCTTGAAGGCCTCGATGCTTGATGCGCCGGTGACCAAGCCGCTGGTTGCTGCATCACTGCCCGTGAGCTCCTTGTAGGCAGCGAGTAGTGCAGCGACCTTGGGGTTGGGGTCATCGCCGAAGACAGATGCGTAGGTGACGAAGTAGAACTCCGAGAGATCCGGAACCGCTCCGAGCCAGAACGCACCATCCATGCCGAAGCCCGAGATGACAGGCGTTTCGACGCCGCCGGCGCGTAGTGCAGCAGCGGCTTCAGCGCCACCGCCTGGGTACGAGCACAAGGCAACAACGTCTGGCTTGGAATCCTTGATTTCCTTCACCTGTGCGGTGACCGGAGATGCAAGTGTGCCTTCTGGTGTTTGGCTGAACTCAGGGGCGGCAACGACCTTGCCACCGAGTTGGGTCCAACGCTCTTCGAACACCTTGCACTGATTTTGGGTGTACTTGATTGACATGTCCTTGAACAGGGCAGCGTTGGGACCGAATTTCTCGAATGCATATTCGGCCATGATTGCTGCTTCGCCAGGAACAGCCGAACCAAGGGAGAACCCGAGGGTCAAACCAGCATCAGGTCCCATGATCGTGTCACCCACGCATGGGGCAATAACGAGGACACCTGCATCCTGAGCAACCTGTGAGGCTTTGGCATTTATGTCATAGTCGCAGGTAACCAAGAGCATCTTTGCGCCTTGGGAAATCAGGTCGGTAGCGATTTGCGCGCCCTTATCAGGGTTGGTTTCGCCATCAACTGCGACGAGTTCCAACTGGCAGCCGAGCACGCCACCTTCAGCATTAGCCTTGTCTATAGCAATACGTGCGGTGTCCAAAGCGGGCACATCAAATGGTGACATGAAGCCGGTCTGTGCCATTGCCGAACCGATGATGATTGGTTCGGTGCACTCAGCCGCCGCGGCTGGGGCCGCTTCAGATGGGGCAGCTTCGGCCGGCGCCGCTTCGGCCGGCGCCGCCGCCTCGGTTGCGGCGGGTGCCTCCGAAGAGGTTGAGGTGGAGGCGCAGCCCGCGAGCACGAGGCTCAGGCTTGCCGCTACCGCCAGGATGCCAGCGGTCTTAGTTCTCTTCATTTGCTCTCCTTTGATTCCAAGGGAAATTCACTGTCAGGTGCTAACGAGCAAGTTCCAACTATGCCGGAATTCTGCCGTGCGTTAATAAAGCGCTATAAAATGTGTTCATAGTGTTACCTAATCCCAGTGCTTTTGTGGGTGAAATTCACAATTTTCCGGAAAAATGCCGGCTGGACGCAAACTGGATCAGTCACGGCGCTATTTGGATAGGCCGGCGGGCCCTTGAGGTCCAATTTAAAACTAGGCTCAGCGCACCAACCAGATCAGGAGAACGCCATGGTTAAGCCACTGCTTGACGGTAAAGATTTCAAGTTAGGCCTCTTCTCGGCCAACTGTTCCGGGGGTATGGCCGTCTCGAAGGCTCCTGATCGCTGGAGCGCGAGTTGGGATGACAATCTGCGGTTAGCCAAGATTGCCGACGAAGTCGGGATTGATTTCCTGCTGCCGATCGCCCGCTGGATCGGCTACGGCGGTGAGACTAACTTTCACGGCTCGGTGTTGGACCCAACGGTTTGGGCCGCCAGCATTCTTGCCAACACCAAGCGGCTATCAGTTTTTGCAACGATTCACACCGCCTACAACCACCCAATCGTTGTCGCAAAGCAAATGGCGACAGTTGACCAAGTGGGCAAGGGTCGAGCGGGCCTAAATGTCGTGGCGGGTTGGAATAAACCCGAGTATGACACGTTTGGAATAGAACTACCGCAGGATCACGATGATCGATACGCCTACGCGCAGGAGTGGTTTGACATCGTCGAGAAGATTTGGACGACCGAGGGCATCTTCGACTGGGACGGCAAGTTCTTCCAGTTGGAACATGTTGAAGGCTTGCCCAAGCCCTTTGACGGAATGATTCCGATTCTCAATGCCGGATCATCCGCGCAGGGTCGGGAGTTTGCCGCCCGCAATGCCAATTTCGTTTTCACAATTGTTGGTGGGCCGGACGATGGCGCTGAAGTCGTGAAAACTGTGACCACGCAGGCCAAAGACGAATACCACCGTGATGCGGGAGTGTTCACCCTTGGATATTGCGTCGTACGCCCTACGGAAGAAGAGGCCAAGGATTTCCTGCACTACTACGCGGAGGAAAACGCGGACTGGGGTGCGGTAGACAACCTGATGACCCTTCAAGGCATGCATGCTCAGTCATTCACCCCGGAGATGTTGTCCATGTTCCGGGAGCGATTTGCTGGCGGACATGGGTCCTGCCCAATCATTGGCTCCCCTGACCAGGTGGCTGATGAGATCGAGAGGTTCTCGAAAGCCGGATTTGGCGGGATGACACTGTCCTTCTTCGATTACGCCGGGGAATTGCCGTATTTTGCCGAAGAGGTAATCCCGCGACTCGAAGCCAAGGGTGTTCGACTGCCGAGGTAAGGCGATTGCGGCAAAACCGCTAAATTGAAGCCCTTCTTCGCTGCCAGTGCCTAGTGTGTCGTCAAAATCCTCAGGGTGCGGCGGGGAGGTCTTCGGTGGTGTTATCCGGCAGTACGAAATCACCCGCTCAACCAACGCCTCCGAATTTTTACTTGACAAGCACCAGTACTCAAGTCCTCTGTGACGAAGTAGCCGAACGAACAACTCCCCACGTGGTCCTGACCAAGGAAGCCTCGTTAAGGGGCAAGGTTGCAATGATCAAGATGCCTTCCTCGCGTTTCGTATTCGTCCGATACGGCGGTGACGTCATCGTTGAGGCGCCGCCAACAGGTGATCGGGTGATCGCCACGATTCCATTAGGACCTGTGGGGTCAGCCACGACTATCACGCCAAACCGTCATACCTAACTTGAGGCTTCTTGCTTTCATTCACCAATAACACTGTCATGCATCCTGACCCATTGAAAGATGCATTCGTAATTGCAAGCGACCCAGAAAACTTGCAAAGGCAACGTAAAAGGTGTGGGGTGACGGCGTCAAATCAACAACTAACTACGGCAATGTTTCCAAAAGCGGTACGCAGTATCTAATGCACACCTGCCGCAGTTTGTGGGGGAATATGCATCAACCATGCCCCCGAAAAAACCAATTCAAGTAGCTCATAAGTTCTTGGACGTCATGCAAGACAGCCTCCTCAACGCTTTGATCTTGGCGACCGAAGATCTGGCAGCGACTGAACCCAGTGAGTCACTGACCGTCGCGGATCAGTGCATGGTTGCCACCCTCACCTACAGAGTCGGATTTACGCATCTTAATCGAACTGCTCAACTTTATCGAGCAAAATACGGCGAAAGCCCTGCCCAAACACTGAAGGGAAACATGCTTGGCTTGAAGGCCAAGTATCGCGATAAGCTATTATTCCGCTACCGGGAACGTCGCAAGCCTTGCACATAACCTTTCGGAAGGTGCGGAGAGCCTAGGTGTCGAAACCAAGGTATTGCGTGTCCACGAGCCTGCACCTGCGGACGCAATCACGAGTAATGCGGCTTGGCAGAAATTTGTTGATACCGCCTCCGATGAATTTGCGAGCTTGACCGATCTGGAGTGGGCAGATGGCATCGCCCTAGGCTCACCCACCAGATTTGGCGGACCAGCAAGCCGGCTCAAAGCCTTCTTGGACACCACCGGGGGGCTGTGGGCGCAAGGAGCCTTAGCCAATTAAGTTGCGACGCCTTTTACCAGCGTATCGACCCAGCATGGTGGCCTCGAGTCCACCATCCTTGCAATTAATAATCATTTCTTTCATTGGGGAACTTTGATCATGCCGCTCGGATATCCCAATGACCATGTTCGCAAGGTCAGCGAAAACCCTTATGGCGCCTCTCGCTTTGCGTCGAGCCGCAATACTTCCGATACATCGCACATTCAGGCGGTATTTTCCCAAGGTGTGCGGCTCGCTCAGGTAGCAGCAGCCTGTAGGCCGAACAATGAGCCCTCTGCCCTGGCAATGTCGTCGAAGATTGCGTAGGCGGCGGCGAGGAAGAGCATCGCGAAAAAGCTAGGGATGACAAAAAGTGAGCCGGCGATAACCCCGCTACGAGTGCCGTGCATCAGCCAGCCCAGATAGGTGGCCAGTTGCTGGGCCTCGGGGCCCGGCAAGATCATGCAGAAGTTCAGGGCATGCAAGAACCGCTGCTGGCTGAACCACCGGCATCGCTCGACAAGCTCTCGGTGCATGACGACTATCTGACCGGCGGGTCCGCCAACTGTTGAGTCCGATGTAGGCCCACACTCTGGTTGCCGTCCGCATTGATATGCCATGCCAAAATGAGAACCCATCGCCACTCGGTGCGGCCGCCATAAAGGAAAGGTAGCTCACCACCGATTCGCTGGTTTCCATATTTTTGACCCGAAGCCGCTTGGCCGACATTGGGTAGGTTAGGGTGCGGGTATGCGCAAACAACTGGTCGTCTTAGTGCTGGGGCTTTGTCTCACGGCTCCGCTGGCCCCGGCAGCCCAGGCCGCAGCGCAGCCGATGGCGCCCGCTGCCCCCCCCGCTGGCGCACCAGGTTCAACAACGCGCGCGGTGGCCAGCGCTACGACGGCGGCCACCGGCACCCCGGCCGCGATCTTGGCGACGATTCCCGCGGTTTCACCACTACGTGTCGGCTTCAAGCCGGGGCTGTTTCCGTCCTTGACCGCCAAGACCAAGGACAAGCGCGGGTGCACCCTGCGCAACCAGATGCTCATCAAACTTGCCACGAAGAAGCCGCGGGTCGGGGCTGGGTGCAAACTCAGCGGCGGTACATGGTCACTTGATTTCGGGGCGAGTACCACCAATCAAGCGGCTAAGGTCAAACTCGGGAAGATACTGCCCGACCTTTATGTGTACGGGCAGGGCGCCTACCTTTGGACGCCGGCTCAGCGCGCGGCATACACGACCTCGGTGGTCACCGTCGGAACAAGCAAGAAGGCGAGATCGAAGCCCGCCACAATTGGTGCAACACAAGACCACTTCCGTCGGATGATCTCATACATTCAATTGTTGTCGCGCCTCGGCTTGATCGCGAATAGGAAAATCAATCAGGTTGTTGCAAACCCTGACCTGAACACCGTCGAACTTGCGGCCCTGAAGCGCAAGTACCCGACCTTCTTCGAGTCGTGGACGGTTGCCACCTTATTGAATGCCAAATCGTGGGGGCTGAGTTTGTCGCCAGCGGTATTCGCTAACTTTCAAGTCACGATTTCGTCCTGCGCGAGCGAGCCATCACCGGTGCAGGCAATCTGTTCGAATAGCTACTCCGTCCCGAATGAAGCAGCCCAATATGACGTGGTCGCTGTTCCGCAAATTGCATCTGAAGTTGCAGTGGCCAGCCCAATGATCCTAACTTCATACAGCGCGCCAACTAGTCCGGCCGTGGGTCGTGATTTATTCGGTATCCACGCACCAGCCGATTGGTTCAGCGATGTTGCCAGCGGCACCGAAGGGCCAACCGATCCGGCCACCATCCCGAGTGTGCCCGTTGGCTATGTGCGCCTGTGGGATACCGAAACCAAGTGGCGAGATCTTGAGCCCACCAAGGGCACTTTCGTCTGGCGCAAACTTCAAAAGCAGATCGAGACGGCGCAGGTATTGAACGCCAAAGTGATGATGGTGCTTGGCGGTACCCCGGCCTGGGCCGGCAGCGGGGGTGTCACCGACAACCCGACGAACATCGCTGACTGGCGCAGTTACGTGCGCGAAGTCTCGTGCAGGTACGGGCCTTCGATCACCGCTTATGAAGTATGGAACGAGGCGAATCTACCCACGTTCTATGGCGGTACCCCGGCACAGATGGCCGATCTCACCCTTGCCGCCTTCGAGGAGATACGTAAGTGCAACCCGAGTGCACTCGTGGTAGCAGCCAACACCACCTCGCGAGCGACCGGGTCCTTCGGGACTTTCTTCCCGGAGTATCTAGCTGAATTAAAGAAGCGAAATTGGCCAGCCGATGCCTATTCAGTGCACTCGTACCCGACCGCCTCGGGTGGGGCTGATGATCGCATCAAGGGTATTGGTCAGTTCCGCACGATGCTGGCACTGGCGGGAGCACCATTCACCACGGTCTTTGACTCAGAAGTGAACTACGGTCTGGCTGGCCTCGGTGAAGGCAAGGTCGATCTTTGGGGTGACAAGTCAATGGCCCTCATTTCGCGAACCTACATTGATTCGGTGCGATATGGCTTTGGGTCAACGTTCTGGTACGCATGGACCAAGAGGGCCGACGGCGTATTCGGCATTCAGCTAACCCCGAGCGCCGTTGAGGAACAGCAGGCTTGGCGTGCCACCTACGATTGGCTCATCGGTGCGCAACTGCAGAAATGCGCTTCACCGCAAACCGAACTGGTTGTGTGCCAGTTCTCAAGGGGTGCCGACAACTTCTCCCTGGTTTGGTACGGCGACATCAGCAGCCCCAAAGCCTTGACCTCAGGATCCGGATACTTCGGTGCACTAGGTTCGATCTGCCAAACCTTGAGGGGTGCTGACTGCGCCGGCATCCTGTCGGGGACTGCACCACTTAGCTACAGTCCGGTTCGCATATCTGGCCCACCGACTGCAGCGGCGAGTGTGCCCGCGAAAATAACGATTACACCCAATGCTTTGCTCTTGGGCGCTGATGCAACTAGCCCACTGACAATCACCGTGCTCGATGCCAACGATAAGCCGATCTTCGATCAAGAAGTTCGGGTCTCGGCGACCGGCACCGCGCGCTTCGTCGGTGGCAATACCATCACGAATGGCCGTACCAACTCGGCCGGCCAATTGGTCGTCAACGTAACCGTGGTTGGTGTCGGCGCCGGTGCCATCGTCGCAATTCCAGATACTGGACAAGCGGGCTTAAAGGCTACGGCGGCGGTAAGCAGATTACATCGGTACCCGCAGATACAGTGGTAAGGGCACTATCGTAATCGAGGGTGAGCGAGTAGGGGAAGGGCTGCTAGTTAAGGGCTCCACTGTCGGATTTACCGAAGGTTCCATTGTCAAGCCGTGGGTGAGGTTCCCGGGGCAAACCGAGTACCTCGAGGGCTCCTTGTTAGTCATTGTTGACTCCTCGGGCAATTTCACCTGGCGCCGAAAGACTCCCCGCAAGATGTATATCTACTTCAAGTCCGTGGATGGGAGGGTTATGTCAAACAGAATTATCCTGCGGCCATTGAGTTAGATGAACTGTTTGTGAACTCGCAACGTACTTAGGAGATGGGCCTTGATTCGCGATTACGTCACTATGCGTGATGGTGTTTGTCTATCGGTCACTCTTTTCTTACCTGCGAAACAGCCGGCACCTTGTATTCTTGAAGCTCTGCCATATCGCAAGGATGACATGACCTCAGGCTGGCGCCCTGAGTACGAGCGCTTCGCCAGGGAATTTGGGTATGCCGTGGCGCGTGTCGACGTAAGGGGCACTGGCAGTAGCGGCGGGTTTGCTACTGATGAATACCCGATCGTGGAGCAAAGCGATCTAGCCGAGGTCATCACCTGGTTGGCCAACCAGCCCTGGTGCACCGGCAATATCGGGATGTTCGGCACTTCCTACGGTGGCTTCAATTCCTTCCAGTTGGCTTGCGAACGGCCGGCGCACCTGAAGGCCATCGTGCCTATCTACGCAACCGATGATCGATTCACCGACGATGTGCACCAGATGGGCGGTGCGCGCAAGTGGCTAGACATTGTCGACTACTGCCACTACATGGCTCCGATGAATCTGCTGCCACCGGTGCCCGAGGTCTGGGGCGAGTCCTGGCGCGAGGAGTGGGTGCGCCGGATTGAATCAAATGAACCGTGGCTTTTCACGTGGCTCTCGCACCCAGTTGATGATGCTTATTGGCGACACGGTTCGGTCCGCCCGGATTATGACCGCATTGACATTCCAACGATGATCATCGCGGGCTGGGCTGACGGCTACCGCAATACATCCTTTCGTACTGTCGCTGCCATCGGTGCACCGACCCGACTGCTGGCTGGCCCGTGGGCGCATGCTGCGCCCACCTCGAGTGCTCCGGGCCCGCGGATCGATCACATCATCGAGATCGCGGCGTTCTTCGACGAGCACTTGCGCGAAGGCTCGACTACCTGGCAGCTACCGCATACTTGGTTCTGCCGTTTTTCGCACGCCCCTGATCCGGTTCTCGATACGGTGCCGGGGCAGTGGCGCTCTGATACTTGGCCATCTGCTCGCTCAAGTGAACTCGCAATCGCGTTGTCCGACCAGCCAACTTATGTGGTCCGCCCGGATATCGGCATCGCCGCCTGGATTTCCTGCGCGGGCCACCTGCCTTATGGCCAGCCCGATGATCAGCGCTTCGATGACGCTGCGTCACTTACCTGGGATATCCCGATTACCGCGCCACTAGAGATCGCCGGTAACGCACACCTGCGTGCCGATGTCACCGCCACCTGCCCGCATCCGATCATTGCCGTGCGCCTGTGTGATGTGGCACCCGATGGCACCTCGACCCTGGTAACCCGCGGCACCCTCCTGGTTGGCCCAAGCGGGGTAGTAGATGTGGAACTTGAGGCGACGGCGTGGCAGTGGCAGGCCGGTCGCACCCTTCGGGTGAGTGTGGCCGGAGCCGATTGGCCCAATGTGGTTGCGCCGGCTGGCCCCGGGACCCTAACCCTGCGCGCGGCCACTATCACCCTGCCGATCTATCACTGCGACCCGAGCCTTCCGGTACCTGAATTCCGGCCGGGCGCCCCCTCGTCAAGTGAGGATAGTGAGGGTGTCACCTGGCGCATCGAGCAAGATGTCGTGAGCCACCGAACGCGGTGCGTGGTGGGCTCCCGATCGGATTACGAAACCCCATTTGGTTCGGCAAGTGAACGTTATGACGGGTGGGTCAGTGTTGACACCCGCACCTTCGAGCAGCGGGCCCATTCGGATGTGGAGTTCAGCCTTCGCTTTTCGGAGGTGGCAGCGACCGTCCGATCCGTGCTGGACATTGTGACGACTGGGGATACCTACGAGGTCACGGTGGCTATCACCGTGCACGATGGATCCGAGCTGGTAGCAGAACCCCGGTGGCAGCGGTCCTTTCCGCGGGCCTAGCGGGCATACTTGGCCCATGGAAGCCGCCCTGTCGCGTGAGTACTACGTGGACCCGGAGACCTTTTTGCGCGAGCGCGACATGCTGCGCGGTCAGTGGACCTGTATCGGGCGCCTTGATGAACTCGGCCTCACCCAGGCTGGGCGCGCGGCAGTGATTGATTACTACGGTGAGTCCATCATTGTCACCAATGACGGCACCTTGCACGCACACGCCAACGTGTGCCGCCATCGCGGTTCGCAGATCTTGCCGATTGACAGTACGCCCTGCGAAATGAAGGCACTCCGGTGCCCGTACCACTCTTGGACATATGCCTTAGATGGATCACTCCTGCACGCACCGCATACCGAAGACGTCAACCCGGCAGAGTTTGCATTGACGGCGCTGGCGGCTGCGCAATGGGGCGGTTGGCTTTGGCTGGCCGAAGCCCCAAGCGAGCCGCTGCTGGTGCAACTCGGCGCAGTCCCCGAGCGGGTAAAGCGTTATCCGCTGGCCGAACTCGTCGTTGGATTGCGCTTCACCTATGACGTCCAGGCCAATTGGAAAGTAATCGCCGAGAATTACAACGAGTGCTACCACTGCGGCCCGGTACATCCTGAGCTCTGCCGGCTGGTGCCCGCCTTTGGCGGTGGGGGGATTGACATCCCGTGGGTGGACGGAGTCCCGCACCGCGAGGGCGCTTGGACTTTCACGATGAGTGGCACGACCGATCGCGCTCCATTCCCAGATCTTGATGAGCATGAGCGGGTAAGGCACAAGGGCGAATTGATCTACCCGAACCTAATGCTGAGTCTGTCGGCCGAGCATGCGGCCTCCTATGTACTCGTACCGCTTTCGGCAAATAGCACCCGCGTCGTTTGCGAACTACTCTTTGCACCCATTGAGGCAGCGAGGTCGACCTTTAACCCTGCCGATGCCGGGGATCTGTGGGATCTAGTCAATCTTCAGGACTGGAGCATCTGCGAAGCGGTCCAGCGCGGGATGTCATCACGTTATTTCCGAGGCGGTTGGTATGGGCCAATGGAAGACAACTCACTGGATATCAGAAGTTGGTTGCGGGCTCGGCTCAAGGACTGATAGAAAAGGGAAGTAGCCAGCCAACTTGAGTCTTAGCCAACCCCAGTTCAACCCATTAGGAGTGCAGGTGTCGCGCATCCGCATTATCACCGCCGGTTTTCTGGCTGTCCTAGTTGGTTTACCGCTAGCAGTCTCGCCGATTGCCGCGGCCGACGAGCCGGTGGTATTAACAATCGGGATTGGCGAGGATATCGACTCGGCGAACCCCTTCACCGGGCTGTCATCGCTCGCGTATGAGACTTTCACCCTGCAATACCCGACGTTGACGCAATACGCGGCCGATGATTTCTCGATCGTCCCGGGGCTTGCCGAATCATGGGAGGAGTCGGCCGACAAGAAGTCCTGGACCTACAAGCTACGCCCCGGGATGAAGTGGAGTGATGGCGTGCCGATAACCGCAGAAGATGTGGCCTACACCTTCAACCGGATTATCAACGGCAAGTATGAGAAGACCAATTTCGGCTCGTATGTCACCAGCATGGTGGGCGCCGAAGCGGTTGATGAGCTAACAGTACGAATCGAAATATCCAAGCCGAATCCGGTGATGGACCATCTCTTCGTATTCATCCTCCCCAAGCACATCTGGGAGTCGATAGACGGCAAGGAGGTGCGCAAGTACACCAATATCGGCACCCCCCAGTCACCCACGGTGGGTTCGGGTCCTTATGTCATGGTGGAGCACCGGCCCGGTCAATTCACCAGATTCCAGGCGAATCCAAACTGGTACGCCGGTAAGCGGCCGGTCGATGAGATTATTTACAAAGTCTTCAACAACCCGGATGCACTTGGGCAAGCCCTTAAGTCCGGGGAGATCGACCTAGCGCATGGTTTGGATCTCGGCGTCTATGAATCCCTGCAAGGGATCCCCGAAATCACCACGGTTTCCTCAACCCCGGCAAGTTACAGTGAGGTCGCCTTCAACAGCGGTGCGGCACTTGCCGATGGCACCCCGATTGGCGATGGCAATCCGCTGCTGAAGAACAAGGCGATTCGCCAGGCTTTGAGCTGGGCGATCGACAGGCAGGCGATCGTCGACAGGGTCTTGGATGGCCAAGGTCAACCGGGTACCACGGTTATCCCGCCGCTCTACCCGCAGTGGCATCTAGACCCGGTGAACCCATTCGGGT
This sequence comes from Actinomycetota bacterium, assembly GCA_005798555.1. Lineage (GTDB taxonomy): Bacteria > Actinomycetota > Actinomycetes > S36-B12 > S36-B12. The sequence goes on along the minus strand of SYJA01000024.1, from coordinate 74,291 downwards.
ACGACCCGGCCAAAGCCGGGCAGCTACTTGACGCGGCCGGGTTCCCGTTGGGCGATGACGGTGTCCGCGCTGACGCCGACGGCAACAGGTTGAGCTTCCGCCTGCTTTATCGCACCGAGTCCGATGACTCCAGTTCGCAGAAGTCAGCGGAGTTCGTGCAGGCCTACTTCAAGGATATTGGTGTCGAGGTAAAGCTCAAGGGTGTGAGTGAGGATGCACTCTACGAGATAGTCGGCCAAGGTAACTTCGACATGTTCGAGTGGGGCTGGGGTGTTGAGCCCGACCCTAATTACATGCTCTCCACATTCACCTGCGGTAATCGATCCTACGAGGAAGATGGCACGATCTATGCCAACTTGTCTGACTCCTTCTACTGCAATCCGGAGTACGACAAGCTCTTTGATCAACAGGCGCAGGAGACCGACTTCGCTGCGCGCCAGGAGATCGTCAAGCGCATGGAGCAAATGCTGTACGACGATGCGGTCTACATGATCACCTACTACGCCAATGGCCTTGAGGCATATCGCAATGATCGGTTCACCGGATGGGTGCAGCAACCAAAGGACACCGGTACCTTGATCTATCAGTGGGGCACGTGGTCGCACTTTGCCGTGGAGCCGGTTTTAGCTGCCAGTGCCGCGGAATCAGCCGCCCCAAGTACTGAGCCGGGGGCTAGCGCCGCGCCGAGTCCGTCTGCGGGTGGCACCGACTCCGCAGCGCAACCAGCGGCCGCATCCGGTGGCAACAGCACCGGTCTGATCATTGGACTGGTTGCCGCCCTGGCGATAGTCATCGTCGTGGTGCTGTTGCTGCGGATGCGGCGGTCTGCGACCAGCGAAGACCGCGAGTAGCCGATGGGGCAGTTCGTCGAGGGCCGCTCCGCACGCATTCACTACAAGCAGGTTGGCGACGGACCTGACATCGTTTGGGTTTCGGGTGCCGGCGGCACCATCGGGTCCTGGGATGCCTACCAGGTGCCGTATTTCGAGGGTGAGTTCCGCAACACCACCTTCGATTGCCGCGGGGTCGGCCAGACCACCTCAGAGCAACCGCTGCCGTGGACGGTTGCTGACTTTTCGCAAGATGTGGTCGACCTGATCGAGGAGGTCTGCACCCCGCCGGTGGCAATCATCGGGTTGTCGTTCGGGGGCGGCATCGTGCAGCAGGTGGCGATAGATCGACCTGACCTAATCGCGTGCGTGATCACGATGGGCACCGGTGCGGTGAGCCGGGGCTGGACCTGGGATTACCAGATGGCGGAAATCGAATGGCGTCGTGCGGGTAACCGCCTTGACGGCATGATGGCGGTCATCCATTACGCCGCGATGTACTACCCGGCCCGCGTTCTGGGCGACCCGGTGCTTTGGCCGAAGCTGCGCGATGAACTCCTCGAGTACTACGAGACTGACACCGCGGAGGATTCACTGATTGCGCAATGGGAGCCGTGCGTGCTCTTCGACCAGCGCGAGCAGCTGAAGACCTGCATGGTGCCCATGCACGTAATTGCATTTGACCAGGACGTGCAGGCGGTGCCCCAAGACGGCGAAGAAGTTGCGGCACTCGCGCCCGGAGCAACATTCCACCTCTTTGAGGGCATGGGCCACTGCTCGATCTACGGCCATACCCAAGACATCATGAATCCCTTTATGAGGGACTTAGTCCGTGGCTACTTCTAGCCGCGCATCCTCGAGCCGCTGGGGTCGTAGGCGGGTTCGGTGAGGATCCGGGCGAGTTGGCGTTCACCGATTACCGAGACCTCGACCTTCGCACCGCTTTCGACAACCTCAGTGTCGACCAAGGCGAGGGCCAGGCTGCTGCCGACATGGTGGCCGTAGGAGCCAGACGTGACGATACCGACGACTCGCGCACCCAACCAGACCGGTTCGTCGCCCACCGCATCAGACTCGGTAGCACCGAGATCCAGTGTCACCAACTGCCTTGCGGCACCGCGAGCCCGTTCCGCCAGCGCGGCCTCGCGTCCGATGAAGTCGCCCTTGTCCCAGTCGATGAAACGATCTAGGCCGGTCTCCCCGGGGGTATATGCCTGGGTGAATTCGGCGGACCAGATACCGAAGCCCTTTTCAATGCGCAAACTATCGATTGCTCTGTCGCCAATGGGGGTGACACCGAGCCCAGCGAGCCGGCGCCAAAGTTCAGCCTGCTTGTCTGCAGGAACTGTCAATTCATAGCCGAGTTCGCCGGCAAGTGACATTCGCGCAATGAGCATGCCGTCGCTGAGCATGTCATCGATCAGTCGAGCGTCCATGAACCTGAAAGTCGACATATCTTGGCCGGTCAAATGTGCTACCACATCACGTGACCGGGGCCCAGAAACCGCGAAACCGAGCCAGGCATCGGAGAGGTTCTCGATCGTCACGTCATCGACGAGGTTCTCGGTGAACCAGCGCTGGTGCCATTCTTGGAGGTAGTAGGAGCCGATAACCCAGAAGCGATCCTCCGCCAGGCGGGTAACTGATAGGTCGCCCATGAGGGTGCCTTTTGGATGCAGCATCGGCGTGAGCCCCATGCGACCGACTGCGGGAATGCGCCCGGCAAGCAGGTTGTCGAGCCACGCGGCGGCACCGGGACCACTGATCTGGTAGCGGGAGTAGACGCCGGTTTCATATGCGCCAACGTCATTTCGAACAGCCGCCACCTCGCGTGCGATATGCGGGAAGGCATTGTCCCGCTGCAGTGACGGCATATGCTCGAAGTCCAAAGGTCCGAAGAATTGGGGCACCTCCAGGCCCCAGGTGGCGCCGAACTGGGCACCTGCGGCCTTGAGGTCCGCATACGCCGGTGTGGTGTGCAGCGGTCGTCCGGCCGGTAGTTGCTCATGCGGGTAGGTGGTCAAGAATCGTCGAGCATAAAACTGGTAAGTGGTGGCCAGTAGGTAGTCGTCCGATGCGGCCCAATCACCGAACCTGGCCACATCCATGGCATAGACATCATCGCCAGGGTCACCGTCGACGATCCAGTTCGCGATCGCTAGACCGACCGCGGCGCCTTGCGAATACCCGGCCATGACACCTGCGGCCGCCCAATACCCGGGCAGACCGCGCACCGGACCAACAAGGGGGTTGCCGTCCGGGGTAATGGCGAATGCGCCATGAACCCAGCGCTTGATGCCCGCGCTGGCAAGGGCCGGGAAGCGTGCGAACCCGATCTCCAACTCGGTGGCAATCCGGTCGATATCTGGCGGCAGCAATTTTGCGCCGTAATCCCACGGAGCACCTTCGGGATGCCAGTGCGCGGGATTTGATTCGTAGACACCAAGTACCGCGCCATTTTGTTCACGTTGCAGGTAAGTCCAGCCTTCAAGATCCGTGACAGCCGGCATCGCCCAATCGATAGCCATGATCTCCGGTACGTCTTCGGTGACCAGGTAGTGATGCAGGATCGGGGTGACCGGGTGGTTGATGCCAACCATGTTGCCAACCTTGCGCCCCCACATGCCGGCGGCGTTCACCACATGTTCGGTCAGGATCGGGCCCTGCTCGGTTTCGAGTTCCCACCCGGCGCGGGTGCGCTTCATGCCGAGCACGCGGTTATGGGTGATGATCGTGGCGCCGCGTTTACGAGCGGCACCGGCATAGGCATAGACCGCGCCATTTGGGTCGAGGTTGCCCTCGTCAGGATCAAATAGCCCGCCGGTCAAACCCTCTGGGTTGACAATTGGTACGAGGTCAACGATTTCGTCAACGTCCATCAGGCGCACGCCCTCGTGCCCCATCATTTCATGCCAAGCGACCTCGGCCTTGAGCCAGCGCATTCGTTCTGGGGTGCTGGCGAGTTCAATGCCGCCGGATAGTTTCAGACCGATGTCGACGCCGCTCTCCTCGGCCACTTTTGGGTACATGGAAATGGTGTAACTTTGCAGCGCGGCGACGACGGTGTCGTTATTGATGGCGTGAAACCCGCCAGCCGCATGCCAACTGGATCCCGCGGTGAGTTCGGTGCGTTCGATGAGTGCGATATCGGTCCAGCCCTTAAGAGCTAAGTGGTAGAGCACGCTGGTGCCGGTTATTCCCCCGCCAATGACTACGACGCGAAATGACTGCACTGCTTTCCCTTCGGGAGTGACACGCTCAGAATTGGCTACGAGGTGGGACGCTATCAGTCAATTATTGGGCACGCAGACATGCGGCAACGTGACCTCTGGACGGGGTGAGGATAGGCAGGGGAGTGTTAGCGCACTGCTCCAGGATCTCAGGGCAGCGCGGATGGAACCGGCAACCGCCCGGGATGCGAGCTGGATCCGGTGCCTCGCCTACCAGCACGATCGGCTCGGTCCGAGAAATATCCGGTACGACCGAGAGCAGCGCCCTCGTGTAGGGGTGTTGCGGATCGGTGAGTAGCTCTGCTGTCGGGCCGGTTTCGACGATGCGCCCGAGATACATCACCGCAACCCGGTCGGCGATATTCCATGCGAGGCCTAGGTCATGGGTTACTACTAGCACCGTCAGCCCCAACTCCTCACGAAGTGAGAGCAAGAGACTGAGAATCTCACCGCGCACCGAGGCATCGAGGCTGGAGACTGGCTCATCAGCGATCAGTACACGTGGATTTAGTACCAGCGCACCAGCAATTACCACGCGCTGCCGTTGGCCCCCCGATAGCTCATGCGGGAAGCGCATGAAGAAGCGTTCCGGTGGTCTGAGACCGGCGCGCGAGAGGGCATCTGCAACTAGAGCAGTTTCGTCTCCGGGTATGCTCTGCACCCGCAAACCTTCTGCCACCGCGTCGTAGACGGTGTGCCTTGGATTTAGCGCACCGAGGGGATCTTGCAAGATCAACTGCACTTGTGACCGGTACTGCTTCAGCGCTTTTGTCGAATACGCTAGTGGTTTCCCTTCGAAGGACACCGTTCCCGAAGTCGGTCTTTCCAAGCCGAGCAGCGTGCGCGCGAGAGTGGTCTTACCGCAGCCGGACTCACCGACAAGTGCGACTATCTCACCGGCGGGTATGTCAAGATCAACTCCGTCGACTGCCCACACCCGGCCACCGAAGCAAACCGATAAATCCTGCGCCGAGATGATCATCTGTCGACCTCGAAACAAGCGGCCATCCGGCGCGGTGCCACCTCGACGAGGGCCGGGGAGCCCTGGCTGCAGGCCGGGGCGGCGATGGGGCAGCGTGGGTGAAATGCGCAGCCGTTAGGCAGGTAACCGGGGTAGGGCGGATCACCGGGCAGCCCGGTGGGCGCGTATCTAGCCGCCGGGTCACCGACCCGCGGGAATGCGGCAGCAAGTGCGCGGGTGTAAGGGTGCTTTGGATTGTCGAAGATCTCAAGTGCCGGGCCAGACTCGATGACCTGCCCGGCGTACATAACAGCAATGCGGTCGCAGGTAGTGCCGAGCACCCCAAGGTCGTGACTGATGAGAATCATGCCCATGCCACCAGCTGGCCCGGTACCGAGATCGCGTACGAGTCCGGTCAGTAGTTCAAGTACCTGGGCCTGCACCATCACATCAAGTGCAGTAGTGGGCTCATCGGCGATGATCAGGGCGGGTTTGCATGCTCACGCCATCGCAATCATTACCCGCTGACGCTGCCCGCCGGAAAGCTGGTGCGGGTATGACTTTGCCCGGGATGCAGGCAGACCGACTTGAGTCAGTAGTTCATCCACTCTGGTATTGATCTGCTTTTCGGCCACGCTCTGATGTAGCCGAATCGGCTCCGCGATCTGATCACCAATTCGCTGAACCGGATTAAGTGCGTGCAAGGCGCCCTGAAAAACGATGGCTGCCTGCGACCAGCGCACCGCACGTAGCGGGCCCCACTTCATCGTCAAGATATCGATATCATCAAGGAGGACTTCGCCGCGCACTTGCGCGCTATCGGGCAGTAAGCGCAGCACGGTGGATGCCAAGGTGGTCTTGCCGCACCCGGACTCACCGGCGATACCTAGAATTTCACCAGCTTCGACACCCAGTGTCACACCGCGAACAGCAGGCACGATGCCGTCATTTGAGGTGTAGTCAACGCTGAGGTCGCGGAACTGCAGTAGTGTCATGAGGCCCGCCGGGGGTCCACGATGCGCTCCATCGCGCGGCCGACGAGGGTGAACGCGAGGACGACCAGGACAACGCAGATACCTGGTGGCAGCACGTACCACCAAGCGCCGCGGCTCACCGCACCTGATGAGAATGCCCGGTCAAGCAAGGCCCCCCAAGATGGTGCTTGGGGATCGCCGAGCCCAAGGAATGACAGCGTGGTCTCGGACAAGATGACGATGGCAACCGTCAATGTCGTGTTGGCGAGCACCAACGGAAAGACATTGGGCAATACGTGGCGCGACATCTGGTACCAGTTTCCGGCACCCAGCGCTTTGGACCGTTCCAGGTACGGACGCCCTTCGATGGAGAGGGTTTGCGCCCGGATAAGTCGTGCCGTGCCGGCCCAGGAGGTGATGCCGATGACGATGATGAGATTGGTGGTGCTCGGCCCCAATACGGTCGCTAGCACAATCGCCAGGGGAAGGAAGGGAATGACGAGGAACCAGTCGGTCACGCCGACCAGAGCATGACTGCCGGCGCCGCGAAAGTGACCGGCGGCGATGCCGAATGCGGTGCCAAGCACCATCGAAATAATGGTGGCGGCGATGCCGACAGTGAGCGAGATGCGGGTGCCCCAGGCAAGCAGCAGCAAGACGGAACGCCCGGATTCATCGGTGCCGAGTGGGTAGCCGAGGGACGGTCCTTCGAACCTGCCGCCGTCGGCCTTGGTGACGTCAAGGGCCGCATCCGGGATGAGAATCGGTGCCAAGATCGCGGTGGCGATAAAAACTGCGAGGATCACCACGCCGGTCATTCCACTTCGATCCTTGCGAAATGAATTTGCGAATCGGGCCACTGCCAGACGCCGGCGCTGGGTAGAAATACTCATGAGCGAACCCGCGGATCGAATACCACATAGAGCAGTTCCGCGATGAGGTTAGCGACGATAACGGCGATGGAGAACATCAAGAAGATCGCTTGCAAGAGTGGAATATCCGGCCCGCGCAGTGCCTCATAGGTGAGTAGACCTAGTCCCGGCCAGGAGAAAACGGTCTCCACGGTGATCGCGCCGGTCACTACGAAACCTAATGACAAGAAAATCAAGGTGACGGTCGGCAGTAAGGCATTTGGCACTGCATGACGCTTGCGTACCGAGGTGTCGCGCAGGCCCTTAGCGCGAGCGAGGGTCAAGTACTCCTGCCTGCGTTCGTCAATCAGGGAGGCGCGCATGACCAAGGCGTAGTCGGCCAGATAGATAAGCACCAGGGTCGTGCAGGGCAGCACCAGATGCCGCAGCACGTTCAGCCAGCCCACCGGGCTAGAGGTGTCGACTCCGGGGCTGGCAATCCCGCCAACCGGAAACATCCCGGGGATACCAAAAGCACCAACCGAGAAGACGATAAGCAGCATCATGCCGAGCCAAAACTCCGGCATGGAGTAGAGGATCAACGTGGTGCTCGTCGACATGCGATCAAACCTGCCACCAGGCTTCCAGCCGGCACGGATGCCGATCCAGATGCCGATGAGTGACGCCAACAAGATGGCGGTACCGAGGAGCAAGAGGGTGGGCCAAACTCGCTCGCCGATCATCTCCCAGACCGGTCTGGAAAAGCGAGTCGAGTCGATTGTTGAATCGAACGGGTTGCGGAGATAGGTGAGGAACTGCTCCAGCAGGGGTTTATTCAGCGCCCTGCGCAACTCAACTAGTTGCTCCGGGTCCTGGTTGCGCCCACGCGCGTAGAGGCCGATCGGGTCACCGGGCAGCATGCGAAAGAGGAAGAAATTAAAAATGACAACGAAGGCGAGGGTGATGAAAGCGCGCAGTACCTTACTGCCCACGAGTTTGAGAGTCGAGCCATTGACCTGCCGCCCGCCTATTGGGTCGGGCTCGCCAACGGCTACTTCCTGCAGGATAGAGATGGCCTACTCCTTTTTGGCGGCACGTACCCTATATCTACTGCATATTGGACCGGCAGGGGCATGACTTGACCCAATTGCACCGAATAATCGGCAATGGAGCAGCACCTAGAGGGGCGCTTGGCTGAGCCTGAAAACTAAACCGAGCAACTCATATCAGCGCCGCAGCAAAGGGGAGACTTGATTTTCCCGTGCCCATTTGGGCACTGTGAAATCGCAACGGTTGAGCCGTCGTCTTTGGTGAGCGTCGCATCGGCTAAGTCAGCGCTGCATGCACCACAGGTGGTGTTGACGGACATATTGCACTTTGGGCAGGTGTATAGGGCCATACCGGAAGACTACCCCAATGCGCCGACCAGTGGAACTGCAGGCCGGGCACGGCAGTTGCCCGCCGATGCCAGGTCTGGCACGCCCTAGTTCAAGATTTCGCGGTCAGTGACCTCGGTCGACCCAATCCTGATAATCGGCCGACTCATCTCCGACAGTAGTTTCACCACCGTGCCCAGGGAGCACTTTGGTGCCGCTCGGAAGGGTCAGAATCTTCTCGCGTATTGAGTCAAGGATCGTGGGGAAGTCACTAAATGATCTTCCGGTCGCGCCAGGTCCGCCCTGGAAGAGGGTGTCACCGGAAATCAGAACATCGATTTCTGGGATGTGCAGGCAGACTCCGCCTGGGGAATGGCCCGGAGTATGAAGCACTTTCACTGAAATCCCAGCAACCTTGATGATGTCGCCGTCACTTAGTTCGGTGGGTACGACTCCTGGGTGGACCACCTCCCACAGCATCAGGTCGCCCGGGTGTAACCGGATCGATGCCCCCGTCAGCTCTGCGATAGCGACGGCTTGGCCAATGTGATCATCGTGGCCGTGCGTGCAGATGATCCCAGCGACCTCACGGTCACCGATCGCCTCAAGAATCACTTGGTGATCATGAGCAGGGTCAATAACCAATACCTCGTAGTCGTCGCCGATCAGGTAGACATTGTTATCCACTTCCCAGGTACCACCATCGAGCGAGAATGTGCCGCTCGTGACAAGCACATCAACACGTGGAGACATCAGAGTACGACTACTGAACGGAGCACTTCACCGCGGTGCATCTTCTCGAAAGCCGCCTCAACTTGATCGAGGGCAATTTCCTCAGAGACAAATCGGTCCAAAGGCAGTCTGCCTTGGAGATAAAGATCAATCAACATCGGGAAGTCCCGCGATGGGAGGCAGTCGCCGTACCAACTCGACTTGAGTGAACCGCCACGCCCGAAGACATCAATGAGCGGGAGATCCAGCCTCATCGTCGGATCAGGAACACCAACAAGAACGACGGTGCCGGCGAGGTCTCTACCGTAAAAGGCAGCCTCGTAGGTCTCGGGGCGCCCTACCGCGTCGATCACGACATCTGCACCGAAGCCGCTAGTGAATTCCTGGATACCTTCGACGGCGTCACGGTTGCGAGAATTGACGGTGTGAGTTGCCCCGAATTCCCGGGCTAGTTCGAGCTTGCGATCATCTATGTCGACGGCAATGATCGTTCGGGCCCCCGCCAATCTGGCCCCGGCGATGGCGGCGTCGCCTACTCCACCGCAGCCGATCACCGCGACGGTGTCGCCGCGGCTGACGTTACCCGTGTTAATTGCAGCGCCGAGCCCAGCCATCACACCGCAGCCGAGGAGCCCCGCAACCTGGGCCGGGGCTCTGCGGTCCACTTTGGTGCATTGGCCGGCCGCGACTAGCGTCTTGTCGGCAAATGCTCCGATACCAAGCGCGGGGCTCAATTCGGTGCCATCAACAAGCGTCATTTTGGCGTCGGCGTTGTGGGTGTTGAAGCAGTACCACGGCCGGCCGCGCCGGCAAGCTCGACAATCGCCACACACTGCGCGCCAGTTCAAGATGACGTAATCACCGGGCTGAACCTCAAAAACGCCCCCGCCAACTTCATCAACAAAGCCGGCGGCCTCATGCCCGAGTAAGTAGGGGAATTGATCGTTGATTGCGCCTTCACGGTAGTGCAAGTCGGTGTGGCATACCCCGCATGCGGCGATTTTCACCTTTACCTCGCCTGGCCCTGGATCGGGAATCACAATGTCTTCGATCAAGACAGGCGCACCTTTTGCCTTGGCGATAACCCCGCGAACAATCTCGGACATCAGTTTCCTCCACAAGTTGTGCCAAGCCCGCGGGAAACGTAGTCAGGGCGCGGCATCACGTCTTCGTATCCTAGCGAGCCCTACGGGTACGCCTGCGACAGTGCGGTGAGTGGCGGAAAGCACCTCGTCGGCCGAGGAAGGGCGATATCGTAAAGCCGTGGGCCAGCCTCTTCGCGTTACTGTCTAGCCTGACGGGTGGCTCTGCGAGCTTTCTTGGCGGTTTTACCACACGCCGGTTATCGGTATACGCGGTCACCGGTTTCGGCGCACTGTTCGCCGGCTTGATTTACGCCTTGGTCCTCACCGGGCAGCACTCATGGTCCCTGTCAGGACCGGAAGTCGGGTGGGGCGCGGTCAGCGGGGTGTGTGCACTGATCGGCAACATTGCTTTTTTCACAGCATTGTCCAAAGGGCGAATGGGGGTCATCTCGGGCATTACCTCGCTATCGGTCCTGGTACCGATTGCCTTTGACGTGGTGCAAGGGATCTACCCAAACCGGGGTCAACTACTTGGTATCGCGGCCTGTATCGGAGGAGTCATCCTTGTTAGCGCACCTGAGTTGCGCGGCAGCCGAACGGGGCAAGGCCATTTGTCCTTGCCGCCGTTGGAAGCGTTTCGTATGGGTTGATCTTCGTCACCCTTGACTTAGGGAGTGCGGGTAGTGTGCTTGAAACCTCGGTCGTTATGGAGGCCACGATTGTCATTCCATTGGCGGTTGCCGCGATATTCACCCGTTCATTGGGTGGGGTCTCGAAGCGCATCATGCTGGTGCTCCTTGCCATTGGCTTCTTGGACGCAGCATCAACTTGGTCGTATTCGTTCTCCACGACGATCGGCATGGTCTCACTTGATTCCGTGCTCGCGTCACTGGCCCCTGTCATTACGACAATCCTGGCGGCGGTGATTCTCAAGCAGGTGCTGAAGCCGGTTCAATACATGGCGATTCTGGTAATTCTGGCTGGTGTTGCACTTGTTACCTTGGCTTGATTGCGCTGACCCGTAAGAGTTCCTAGGATTCCAATATGCTTTCACTTTCGTCCTTGGCAGAGATCGAGCAGAAGTTTGGCGCTGAGATCCATGCGCCGATCGCCGCGTTCGAGATCGGCGGCCGGGCATTTGATTTTGATGCGGAGCCGGCAATTATGGGTGTCATCAACCTCTCGCATGACTCTTGGTATCGAGAAAGTATCTCGTTGACAACAAAGTCAGCGGTTGCCCGAGGTCGCAAGCTAGCCGCCGAGGGAGCCGACATCGTTGATCTGGGGGCGGAAGCGACGATGGCCGAGACGGCGACAGTTAACGCGGCCGCACAGATAGCCGTGCTGGTGCCGGTGATCGAAGGGCTGCGCGCTGAAGGAATTCTTGTTTGGCCGAGACCTATTCCCCCACGGTAGTCAAGGCCTGCCTGTCAGCTGGCGCCAATGTGCTCAACCTGACGGGCCGAGAGCATGAGTCCGAGATATTCCAACTGGCCGCTGCCTACGATGCAACGATAATCATGTGCTACGTGCAGGGCACCAATATTCGCGAGGTTAGGGATTTCAGTAACGGGATCGATTTCACCGAACGCATGCTCGAGCATTTCGCCACCCGGATTGAAGCAGCCGAAACCGCCGGGGTGACCAGAGTCTTCATTGATCCATTAGTGAGCTCACCACGTGGTGGGCAGGAGCGGTTGGAGCATCAAGTACTGACGCTGCTCACAAGCTTTAGACTCCGTGGATTGGGCTACCCGGTTTGCAAGGCTCTGCTTGCCGGGTATGAGTATTTCGAGGAGCAATATCGCGATATCGAAACCTTCTTTGCGGTCCTCGCGGCCCTCGGGCGTACGAATCTTTATCGCACTCATGAGGTGCCGAAGGTTCGCGCGGTCCTTAGAACGATCCAGGCGCTGCCATAATCATTTGCGGGCAAGCACCACGCCTTCCTCGCCACTGTCGGACAGCCGCAGGCAGATCAAGTTCAAGCCCAGGCTTTCGGTGAGATCAGTTAGTGACTCCGACGAGTGCCTGTGTGATCTAAAAGGTGTCGATGATCTGGCCAGCCTCGAGTTGGAGTGCAAAATCGCCGACATTTGCCACGCAATCTCGCAGCACTTCGGCTTTTACGCTTACGGTGGCAACGGCGAAAATTTCTGAGGCGTAGGCCGGCGCAACTGACCAACTCAAGGATTCAGTGTCAATCCCGGCACCGCTGAACACCAAGGCCATCCAGTCATGCGCAGATCCGGTCGCGTAGAAATTACACAGGCGCTCGATCTCACCCGCCCCATCGGGCAACATATTGCCACTGAAGGCAAAAAGATCACCGTCGCGCATCAGCGATGCCACGGACTCGAAGGCAGACATCGTGGTCAGCCCAGGCAGCACACCGAACATGGTGATAACTCGCCGCCCGGGCAGGTACTCGATTAGATCGGCGAGTGAGCCGCCGACCGTGGTGATATCGCAGGCGATCGAAGTAAGGACTAGTACATGTTCTATCGCCTCTTGACGTGCACCGGCTAACTCAAGTAATGAGGGCGAGATATCCGCAAGAGTGACCGCCACGTCGAGACCGGCCAGGCGCAAATTGCGGACAAGGGCTTCCTCCTTGGAGCCATCACCGCAGCCGAGTGCGATTACGTGCACTGGAGTTCCCGGGCAGTTCGCGGCGATTTCGGTGTAGACGTCATCGAAAGCGCTGCGACCGGGAGCTCGGTCAAAAAATGAGGTGGCGACCGCACGCCATGCGGCGCTTTGCTCAGGGGTTCGATAATGGGCCAGACTTGGTATCACACCGCGGGAGAATCCAGCCGCGACAACATCCTGTAATTGCCGTGCACTAGCGGTTGGATGCTCGATCACTGCTCAAGTCTAATTGCAGGGGTGCATTAAGAGGGCCTCACTACCGTCCAATATGAGGCGGTATTGAGTGCGGCGAAGTTAGGTGGAACTGCGGCTGACGTGGCAGTGACACTGCACTCACCCGTCTTCTTGCCGACTCTCAGCAGCCAGCCCTTACTCGAATCTTTGACAACCGTGCACAGATTAGATCCAGTAGCGATCTTAAAAGTCACCAACTTGCCTTTATTGGTCTTGAGTTTCGGGGCACCCATCACATACGTCTTGCCTTCGGTGACCGTCTGCGGAGTCTTATTCCAGACACGTGCGAACTTGGCAGTTTGGCCGAGTGGGATGGTGGGAATGGTGAATGTAGCGGTGGCCGCGTCGAGCCCGCCCCCGGTCGGGGAATTCATAACTAGTAAGCAAGGGGCGGCACCAGAGGGTCGGTGAAGTCAGGTGATCCCTTTCCCCAACTCGCAGTGATAACACCGGCCGCCGCAGAGACAAGGGCAGAGGCGGGGATCGCGGTGGCGCAGACCAGCGCACCGGTGATAGCGAAGGCGACGAGATATCGGGTGGGGCTGCTCATGTGAAAGTTCAATCTGCCGCTCCGATTTGACTTCGATCAAAAATAGTGTAAGCAAGTAGAATGAAAAGAGTTGTTCGTGCCAGAGTTGCTGTCGTCCTAGTTGCTGCGGTGCTCGCCGCAACCTCAGGTGGCTGGGCATACGCCAAGCCAATTCCTGACGGCCCCGGGTATAGCAGCGCCACCAAGTTCATTGGCAGCGCGGCGAAGGCAAACCAGGTCTCGATGCCGGTGGTCCCGACTAACCCGTACCTGGCACCGGTGGGTAAGTCGAATATCCATAACGACACCTACATGTCGGACTCGTATCAGTGGGCCGGACCGTTGGGTAAGAACACCAAGGTCACTTCACAGGTTGCAGGTGGTGAGTGCGCAAGTATCACTTTCAATGCAGCAGGCCAGCTAGTTGCAATTTGCTTGACTCCGCAGACTCCTGCCTACTTGACTCTCATGGATCCAGATTCGTTGAAGGTCTTAACTCGATACAACCTAACCAATCGCCCCACCCCGGGTGGCGCTTTGTCGAATCGGGACTACACCGAATTGTCGGGGGGTTACTTCTATCTCGACAATCAGGACCGGGCCGTCGTGGCGACGGCCGACCGGCACATCATCACCTTCGAATTGGCACGTACTGGCTCGAAGTATTCATTTAAGCCAGTTAGCGATATCGATCTTGCGACATCGATCACTGCAGGTCAACCTACCTTCGCGGCCAGTGGAGATTCGATTTTGTCTGCATTGCCAGACTTCAATGGCAATATCTGGTTCGTCACAACCCAGGGACTGGTCGGTGCCCTGAACCCGCAAACCGGAAAGAGCCAGACCATAAGACTTTCAGGTGAGGGAATTACGCAGTCGTTCTCGATGGATGAGACTGGGGGCGTCTACATCGTTAGTAACATTGCGATGTATCGCTTCGATGCGGTTGCTGGCTTGCCAACATCAAGTTGGCGCATCGTATATGAAAATGATGGCGTGCAAAAGCCTGGTGCAAAGAGTGCAGGTTCCGGCACCAGTCCGACGGTGATGTCCGGTGGTCGGGTAGCAATTACAGACAACGCCAATCCAATGAACGTAGTCGTGTATAACACGGCAGTTAATGCCGCAGCTCGTGAAGTCTGCTCAGCGCCCGTTTTCGACAAGAATGCGAGCATTACCGAGAATTCACTTATCTCAATCGGTAGTTCGCTAATTGTCGAGAACAATTACGGGAACTTGAGCGTCAAATCTGTCACCGGGGGTAAGACCACAACCCCTGGCTTTGCGAGGGTTGATGTGCAGGCTGATGGCACCTGCAAGAAGGTCTGGACAAATTCTGAGGTAAGTGCTCCTAGCGTGGTTCCCAAGTTCTCGGCCGCGACCGGCTTGATCTACACCTACACCAAGCCGAAAGGGCCAGGCAAGATTGATCGATGGTACTGGACGGCACTGGATTACCGCACCGGTGAGGTGGTTTACAGCAAGCTAGCGGGTACGGGTAGCGGGTTCAACAACTCCTACGCCTCGTTGTACCTAGCGCCAGATGGTGTTGGTTATGTCGGAGTTCTTAAGGGCCTGATCAGAGTTGCGGACATGAAGTAGTTAACGGGTAACCCCACCTAGTGAAACGCTGCCTGCAGCATCGCCATGGCTTCGGCTACGCACGCGGAGTCCGATTTCGGACGAGTGCGCGCTGCGCTGCCACCGGAGAAACCGACTAGTGCCGGGGCACCGACGACATCAGTTACGTCGAAGAACTCCGTCCAGCGTAGTGCCGAATTCAGCGTCGTTTGAATTGATTGCCCAGGCACCCCGCCGCCGACTATCCCGAGCACCCGCTCCGCGCCCCACCACTGTTCGTCATAGCGCAGGATCACTTTTTCGAGGTCTCCGGTGGCAATTTTGCCAAGGGCACTCTGGATGTCTGCCGGCAAGCCAGCGATGCCTGGGGCTTGGGCTTGCAACAGCGTAACCGGCACGGCAACCACCACCGCATCTGCGGTTAATACTTCGCCGGATTCGACCGTGACATATGCATTTCTGGCCTGGGATACGTCGACATTCACAACTGGCGAATTAAGTTGGATTTCGAGGTCGGCGGCCAGCAATTGAGGTATGTGCTGGTAGCCCCCGGCCACAAATGCGTCACCACCTAGGTAATCACCGCCTTCGGTGGGGGCCCGGGCACCCAATCTCGATGCATTGAGGCCGTACTCCTGCACGATGCCGGTCTCAACGGCCCAAGTTGAAAACCGATTGGCTGGCAGTCCATGCTGCTGCAACCAAGAGGCAACTGAAGTGCTGGGGTTCGGCCATGAATTCTCGAGTTGGCTCAGGAGGCGACCCAGTAGAATCGAAGCACGCCTAGCACTTGGTGATGGTCGACCGGTCTTGGTGTCACGGAAACTTTCATTCTCGTAGTCACTAGGAATCAATTTAAGCCGGGCTTGCTGCGCAAGGGGCACTAGCGGGTTGGCTTTCAATGCGTGCACCCAAGCGGCACCCATTTCGACGGGCAATCCCCAGGACGTATTCGTCTGGACTCGCCCACCGATTCGATCCCTGGCCTCAACCACCACCACCTGGGCGCCACTGATGGCGAGATCGTGGGCTGCTGACACCCCGGCCATCCCGGCGCCGATAACTACGACCTTGGGCCCGAAACCGTTGGCTATTAAAGCGCGCGCGGCGCGCTGGCCTGATCGAAGAGCCCCCTGAACTGTTGCGGGGTATTCGGGGTCGGTGTACTCACCGGCAAAGACGAGTCGGTTGCCAATGATGGCGCGCGCGAGAGTCTGCCTAATGCCTGCGGTTGCACCAACGGGCAGCGCCGAGTAAGCCCCCCGTGACCATCGATCGGTGTCCCACCTCGTGACCAGTGATGCGGCCGGGTCCGGCAGCCTTGCCCGGGATAGACTTGCGATTGCGGATTTGTTGCCGGTAGCGATCCCGGTTGCAACTAATGTGGTGGCACCTAGAAAACTTCTTCGACTAAGCGGGGAGGGCACTCGCACTGCACCTTAAAGGCTGATGGTCGTGAACTCACCGCGTTCCGCGAGTGCGCGAAACCTTGATTTGTCACCGGTGAAGTCCGTCTCTTTTAGATCTACCACATACACCTCCGGGTCATCGAGGGCGCGATAGGCGTAGCGCAGATCAGTCAGATTGGCGATCGTGTCGGCGTAGGTGAGCTCGTTTACGATTGAGTGGTCAGGCCCAGGCTCTTTGATAATGCCCGGCGGCACGTCGAAGGTGTTGAGCACGTGCAGGGTTAGCATTTCCGCGTCGCGGCCGTCCGTTGGCGTCTCGGCCAAGGTAGTAAGGGCGATAGCACGCACGAAGCGGGAGGCACCGGTGTAGTCGCCCGGCAGGCCGTGGAGCCCGGACCCAACTCCCAGACTCCTGATGTTCAAACCGTCACCCGTGCGAACGCGTTGCCCCGGGCGGTTTTCGGCCGAGAAGCCGGTGTGGTGATTCAAGTTCAGCAGGTGCCACTCGAGGTAAGGGGAGTTGGTTCCGACACTAGTTGGGTTGTCGACAACCACGACCCCGTCGGGCCGAAACTCGATGGCCGCAGAGTCATCCCGGTCGTGCACGAGCACGTGGACAGGCGGGGTGAAAGGCAGGCCGGCATCCCAGCCCCAGATGTTGATTTCGGCCACCGCCTTGCGCACCTCGTCGATGGTCGCACAAGTCGATAGCAGGTAGGAGGCCAGTTCGAGTTGGCTGACATCGGTGCCGTCGCCGCGGGCCGCCGGCGCATAGAAAAAGCCACCGACCATGTAAAGCAGGTGGGCGGATAGGCCGGCGGTGTTCATGCCGTCCATGATCGCGGCATCCATGCCAGTCACCGCAAGTCCGACTACTCCGTGACGCGTGGTCCATGTCTTGGTGGGGACCCCGGCCGGGCCGAGGGCCACCCGGGGGAGATCACGCGGGGTGGCACATAGGGAAAAACTCATGAAATGCGGGAAATCGAGGCTGCGGCCCACTACGACCGAGCCGTCCTCGGCGGTTGGTACCTTGAAATTCGTGCACATGAAATCTCCCCTAGGATCGGGTCGAAGGTTAAGTGAAAAGCGCCTAAATGGCAAGGCGGTCACCGGCCACCGGCCGATGCATCACAAAAGTCCATGCACCAGAATGGAATAGGGGCCCGGCACTAAATTGAGGGTGACCACCTGCGACGAGGGGATGCATCGTGAACAGCATGGGCAGCGCGAACATCGAACAGTTCGACAAGATGAAGAACGCCGATGGCTTCATCGCGGCACTCGATCAAAGCGGCGGCAGTACCGCAAAGGCCTTGATGCTCTACGGCGTTGCAGAGAGCGCATATTCGGGTGAAGGCGAGATGTTCGACCTGATTCATCAGATGCGCGCTCGGATCATCACTAGCCCGGCTTTCACCGGTGATCGCATCCTCGGTGCAATTTTATTTGAGATGACGATGGATCGTCAGATTGATGGCATTGGCACCGCGGAGTATCTGTGGAATCAAAAGCACATCGTGCCTTTCCTGAAAGTCGATAAGGGTCTGGCAGATGAGGTCGATGGCGCTCAGCTGATGAAGCCAATGCCCGACCTGGCTGACTTGTTGGCGCGGGCGAACTCCCACGGCATATTTGGCACCAAGATGCGTTCGGTTATCAAGTTAGCAAATCCGACCGGTGTCGATGCGGTCGTGGGCCAGCAGTTCGAGGTTGGCCGCCAGATTCTTGGCGCTGGTCTGGTCCCGATCATTGAGCCCGAGGTGGACATCAATAGTGCGCAGAAGGCGGCCGCGGAAGCCCTATTGAAGCCAGCAATTATGGCCGCACTTGATCACTTAAGTGCAGATCAGCACATCATGCTAAAGCTCACGTTGCCGGAGCGGGACGACTTCTACCTTGACTTAATCGAGCACCCACGGGTTCTCCGCGTGGTTGCACTTTCTGGCGGCTACTCGCGTGCTGATGCTAATGCGCGCTTGGCTCGCAATCACGGTATGACCGCTAGTTTCTCGCGGGCTCTGACCGAAGGTCTGTCGGCGCAGCAGACCGATGCGGAGTTCAACTCGGCTCTTGATGCTGCAATCGCCAGTATCTATGCGGCATCGAATACCTAGTGCGTGGACTAGGCCCGCGCTAGACGATTGCCTTGTGAGGAGTTAGTCAGGGTGCCGGGGTCCAAGCCAAGTTCAATCTCGGCACCGTGGCGTGACCATTTGGTAACTTGGTGCCCGGTGACGCTGTCACCATGCGCCACCTCCTGTAAGTGAAGCCCATCCAGTAGCGACAGGATGCGCCAGGCAGCGGCCGCTGGATCGGCGCAGTTCATTACGCCGGCGCGCACACCCCCATCAATGATGCCGCAGATGAGTTGTTGCCATTCTTGGTTTAGTAGTTGCGAGATTTGCCTAAGCTCGGGGCGTCGAGCGGCTTCGGCCCACGCATCGAGCCACAGCTGCATCCCAGAATCCCCGTCAGCGCGGGTATAGGAGTCGAAGAAGAAGCGTAATTGTTCCAGTGGATCTTGGCCTTGCTCGACTAAGGCACGGGTCGCCAGCAGGTCAGCACCGGCCGCCCGCCCGAAGGCTTCGGCGATGAGCTCGTCCATCGAGGCCATGTAGTGGTGGATTAGGCCGCTGGAGGCGCCAAGTTCCGCCGCCACATCGCGGACAGTGGTTGCGGCAATGCCCTGGCGCTGCATAACCGCCAAGGTGGCGGCGATGATTGCCTCACGCCGGTCATCAGGGGTCATCCGGGCCATGCGGATACGATAGAGGCTATTGCGCAAATGTCCAATAAGCCCCTAGGGTGAGCCATCGGCTAAGTAAAGGAGAGCGATGATCCGCACGACACCCTTCCACCCGCGCTTGGCGGAGTTGAGCCAATGCCAGATGTGGGGCAATTGGTCCGGCTACCTGTCGGCCATTCGATATGACCTATCGAGTAAGCATGAGTACTTTGGCGTTCGCAATGCTGCTGGCTTCTTCGACACGTCGCCGCTTCACAAATACTGGATTCGTGGACGCGATGCTGAGCTTTTGTGCTCCTTTGTTTTTGCGCGCGATGTCCGCACCCTAAAACCTGGGCGCGCTCAGTACACGATCTGGTGCGATGATGCAGGGTTCGTCATGGAAGACGGCGTGCTATTTCGTTTCTCGGCCGATGAATTCATGCTCACGGCTGCGGAGCCCAACTTCGGCTTCTTGAGCAATTTAAGTAGCCTGTACGACGTCGAGATCGTCGATGCGACTGAGGATTACGCGTCACTGGCACTCCAAGGGCCACGGTCGCGTGACATCCTCGAACTTCTAACTGCAGATATCTTGGGCCTTCGTTACTTCGGATTTACTGAAACGAAAATTGCCAACACCCCGGTGATAATTAGCCGCACCGGGTTCAGTGGTGATCTCGGCTATGAGGTGATGATTCCCGCCGCTGATGCACTGCGAGTCCTTGATGCCATTCTTGAGGCCGGGCAGCCGCATGGAATTCGCCCATACGGCGATGAAGCACTTGGTATGACCCGCATTGAGGCGGGCTTGCCGCTCATTGGCGTGGAATTCAACTCCAGTCGTTACGCCTGGACCGCAGAGGATCGCTTCACACCCGATGAGTTAGGCCTCGGCTGGCTCCTCAAAGGCATTGAGGATGACAGTCGACCGTTCATTGGCCGCGAGGCGATATTGCGTGAACGGGTCGATGGCTCCTCCCGATGGCGCACGGTCGGCATCACCGTGGCCTGGAGTGACTTCTACGAGCTCTTCGATTCACGTGGCCACCTTGCGGTCCCCGATGAACTACCCGTGGCGTGGGAGTCCATGCTCTACAGCGCTGACGACCAACGTATTGGCTATGCCACCAGTTTCATGTATTCACCTGTGCTCCAGCGCCATATCGGCATTGCTCGCGTCAAGCCAAAGTACGCCGAACCGGGCACCGACATCTACCTTGAGCAAACCGTGAACCACGAGTACATAAACGTACGTGCCACCGTCACCACCATGCCTTTTTACAACCCCGAGAGGAAGACCGCCTGACATGTCGGACACCTTTAACTATGACGCTATCGTCATCGGCGGCGGCCACAATGGCCTGACCAATGCGGCCTACCTTGCCAAGGCCGGCAAAAAGGTTTTGGTCCTTGAACAGCGACACTTAGTGGGTGGTGCCGCGATCACCGAGGAACTGCGGCCTGGCTTCTCGTTCACGACTTTCTCCTATGCCCTCAGCCTATTGCGCCCCGAGATTATTCAGGAACTCGATCTAGTGCGTTATGGATTCATGCCCCTGTTGATGCGCTCACATTTAGCCCCGATGGAAAACGGCGATTATTTCTTGCTTGGACCTGATTCCGGACTGAATCGCCGGGAAATAGCGCGACACTCAAAAGCCGATGTTGATGGCATGGAGCGCTTTGAGCATGACACCGCACGCGTGCGCCAGTTCATCCGGCCTCTGTTTGACTCGATTCCGCCTAACCTGTTCAGCGATGATCCGGCCGACGTCGAAAGGATGGCGTGGCTGCTCAAGCATCTAGGCACCGGTGACAAGAAAGTCATCCACGACGCGGTGCGCCTGTTGACCGGAAGCATCGCGGACTTCTGCGATGACTACCTTGAGTCCGACATCATCAAGGCCACGATCTGCTCGGCGGCTTGTGTGGGAATCAAATTGGGCCCAATGTCACCGGGCAGCGGCATGAACTGGCTGTATCTGTCAATGGGCGAGCACGACGGTCTCGGCGGATCCTGGTCCTTCCACAAGGGCGGCAATGGCGGCTTCACGCAGGTGCTGGCCCGAGCAGCTACGGCGTACGGAGCGGAGATTAGGCTGGACTCGCACGTTGATCAACTCATTACCGATAAGGGCGAGGTGAAGGGCGTTGCCCTGCGCGACGGCACTGAATTTCGGGCACCGATCGTTGTGAGTTCCCTGGATCCGCGGCGCACCTTCCTGGAGATCGCCGATCCGCGCGAGCTACCCGCTGATCTGGTGGAAACTATAAAGCGATTCCGCTTCCAAGGAGTCTCATCAAAAGTGAACTTCGCCCTGGATGGACTGCCGGAGTACCCCACGCTCAGTGGCCGCACTGATCAGTATCACGGGTTCATCAACATGGCGCCGACCGTCGAATACATGGAGCGTGCCTACGACGCAGCGAAGTATGGCTGGTACTCCGAACGCCCATACATGGATGCGTGCATTCAATCTCTAATAGATCCTGATATGGCACCTCCCGGCAAGCATGTGATGTCTTGCTACGTGATGTACACCCCCTATGAGCTCAAGGGCAGCACTTGGCAGGCGGAGCGGGAGAGCATGGCCGATCGGGTACAGGCAACAATCCAAAGTTTCTTCCCCAACTTCAACGATCTGGTGTTGCAGCGCGAAATCGTCTCTCCCGACATTATCGAAGCCAAGACGGGCCTGTCGGAGGGCAATATCTACGCGGGCGAGTTTTTCCCGCATCAGATGTACTTCTTCCGGCCGGCACCCGGCTACAGCGACTACCGCACGCCAATTCGCGGTTACTACCAGTGTGGTTCCGGCACCCACCCGGGTGGCTGCGTGATCGGCGCACCGGGCCGGTTAGCCAGTCAACAGGTGCTTACGGATCTGCGCTAACCGACCGCTTAGACCCTGCCAAGGGTCTGAACTGTGCGGCAGGCTGACAACTGCTATCAGATAATTAGAACAGGACATACAACTTTCGGATGGTCTCGTGGATCTCCCAGGTGCCCTTCCAGCCGACGGGTACCAAGAAGGTGAAGCCGGGACCTGCGAAGAACCTTTCGCCTTCATCAGGGGTCACCGTCATGCTGCCGGACAAAATGTGCACAAATTCGTTTTGTTCCAAACTCCAGTAGGACGGGCCTGCGGTGCACTCCCAGATCCCGGCTTCACAGTTATTTTCATCAGACCACATCGTGTGCCCGGAGGTTTGCATTGGGGCACCGGTGGCTTCGGCTAGCGGCCCCCAGTCCTCAAGGTCTGCGACTTCATTCGCTGCTTGGATGAACGGGGCAGTTATCAATGTTCCACTTTCCGACTTTGCGCAGCGTCTGAATTGGCCGCGTTAATGGGTGCCGAGGTACTCAGGGGCGATAGCGGTTGTCCGAGGTAGCCGCGGGCAACCATCGTGACAAATTGATAGATGGCGTCCTCGGCGGGTGATAGCGGCCCGGCTTTGGCAAACCCAGACTCCAGCCCGCGCTGGACGGATTCGCAGGCGGTCCAGTCCTCGCGGTTGGTGATATCCCAGAAGTCAACCGCGTAGGCGGGATCAAATGTTGGTGAAGCAATTGCCTCCGGGGGGAAAGCCCAGGAGCATTCGACCCAAGTGCGATTGGGCGAGAGAGGAATTGCGCGGTGCGTCATTAGGTAATCCGGGTGCAGGCTGACCAGCAGGTTCGGGAAAACTCCGATGTAGTCAATGCGCCGAAGTTCGCTCGGTGACAGGTTCGGTATCGGGACTCCATCGCTGTGACCGTCGAGTGACATCGTCATAGCGTGATCACGGAGGTCTTGCCATCCCCCAACCCACGAACCAAGGGTCGAAGCCCAATTCTCACCGCTTTCGGGTGGGCTGACCTGGCAGAGTTCGGGATGAATAGAAGTGCAGTGGTAGCACTCCTGATAGTTCTCATTGATGATCTTCCAGTTGGCCTCGATTACGTACTCGTGGGAGGCCATCACAACTAGTCGTTCGGGTTGATATTGGCCGATGCGCTCCTCTAATCCCGCAAGGTGCATCCCTAGGGGGCCGGCGGACCCTGATGGATCGAGGAAGATCCACCCGTGCCACTCCTGCACGCAAAGTGCCCTGAGCGGAAATTCGGAAACATCGAAATTCGACTCACCTTGGTAGCCGGCTGCGCTGAAAAGATCCCCGTCCAGCCGATAGGACCATGAGTGGTACGGGCAAGTTATTGCCCGAGCCGTAGTGGACCCACCGCACGGAAGAATCTCGTGGCCGCGGTGGCGGCAGACATTGGCAAACGCACGCAGGACCAGATCCTCGCCGCGAACAAGCAGCACGGTGGTATCACCTACTTTGTCAGCTCGTTGCATGCCAGCGGCGGCAATGTCTGCACTGCGTCCAATGCAGTGCCAGCCGGAAAAAAAGTTGGCGCTCTCCCAGGCGAAAACCTCCGGGGAGGTGTAGGCCTCCGGCGGGAGCATTCGGCTTTCGCCAAATGGCGCTAGTGACTGAGCTAAGGCAGCCGGGTCTAATGGAGCAGACGTTTTTGGATTGTTCACCCTGAAAGCATAGGCAATGTGGGAATTACCGTCCAGTTGGCGGGCCGGGTTACTAGGTGCAAAAAACGGCATCGACCGCTATTGCGGTTGAGTTAGTAACTATGACGGGATTGAGTTCGATCATCGCCCAGTGCTCATCCATTAATAGATTTCCGGTTTTGACCACGAGTTGGGCCAAGTCGTGGATTGCAGGGCCCTGTTGACCGCGACCGCCGGTGAGCAGTACGGCACCACGAAGTCGGCCAATTTCGCGAACTATCCGATTGCTATCGGTGGGTAACGGGATAACCGCGACGTCATTCATAATCTCGGCCCAGAGCCCACCTAGCCCAACGACAACACAGGGCACGATGCCGAGGCGATGGGCGGCAACGAAGATTTCGATACCGGGGTCGACCATGGCCTCAACTAACAATTCGGGATCGTCGGGGAGGGCCGCAATTTGCAGCATCTTTTCGCTCGCCTGGTGAACGGCCGCCGGGTCGGTCAAGCCAAGGGCCAGAGCGCCGATGTCGCTTTTGTGGAGGAGCCCGGGTGCGCTCAGCTTCACGGCAACCGGGAAACCAATTTCGACGGCGGCCGCTGCTGCTGCCGCAGAACCCCTAACAACTTTGGCTTTCGGAACTGCGATCCCGGCGGCGCTGAGTAGCTCCTTTGCCGAGTGCTCGGCGAGGTACTGATTGCCCACCTTGGCCGGTGCCCGGTTGGCGCACTCGGAAATTCGCAGTAGCCGCGCAGGATCTGGTGCGGGCAGTTGGAGGGCGGCTACCGCTTTCATCGCCGAGACCAGCCCACCGACCGCATCATCCGGCTCCTGCCCGGGCATCGAACTGGCCAGCATCGTCGAAAGCTGTGCCCGCACGCCGCCGGCAATCCCGCCGGCCCGGGTGGCATCCCATTCGGCACGTGGGCCGGCGGGCAGCCCAGGCGGTAGGTCCTGCACATAGATCAGATGGCCAACCCCCGGGTCAAGGGCCACAGTTTCACAGATTGCGGTGACGGCCTCGGTGTCGGCCCAGACCAAATTAGTGTGGTCGAGGGGATTGGTCGCGGTCGCGGTTTCGGGCAGTAGGGTGGCAAGTGCCGCCAGCGTCGGGGCGCCAAAGTCGGCAAGTATCGCCCCGGCGTCATCGGCGAGGTCCGCCGCGAGGGTGGCGTCGCCGCCTGAGCAGGTGACAACCGCCGCGCCGCGTGCATCACGTCGACCAATCGCTAGGGCGCGTGCCGTCTCGATCAGTTCAACCGGCTCTCGAACAAGAACTGCGCCGGCCTCTTCAATAAGTGCCTCGAAAACTCTTTGATCACCGGCAACCGCTGCCGTGTGTGCCGCCCCGGCCATTAATCCGCGCTCGCTGCGTCCGGCCTTTAGAAATACCACTCGAATATCGTTTTGTACGCACTTGGCAAGTGCCCGGGCGAGCCTGGCCCCCTCGCCATCACTTTCAAGGTAGGCACCGATGACCCGGACACCATCGGTGGTGGCAAGTGACTCGATCAACATCGCGGTGTCCACCACCGCGGAGTTACCAACGGAGAAGATCGAGTGCAGGCCGAGACCTTGCCGATGGGCGAGCAGGACGACACCGATATTGCCGCTCTGCGTTATCAGGGCAATTGGTCCTGCCTCGGTTGGTAGCTGGGCGGCATCCCCCCACATCGCTGCTCTGGCTGGCACGGATATCAGGCCGTTGCCGTTGGGACCGATGACCGGCAGGCCACCGGCCGCCGAGATCAGATCTGCTTGGGCTAGGTCATTGCCGATTTCGGCGAAGCCGGCGGCAAAAACCACAGCGCCGCCGCAGCCCAGCTCGCGCGCCTGCAAGAGGTACCCCGGCACCGATTCGGCCGGGGTCGCGATCACGACCGCGGCTGCCGGCGCACTTAGGTCCGCAAGGCTAGGTATGCAGCGAAAACCGAGTACCTCTTGCCGAGTTGGGTGCACACCGACAACGGTTCCTGCATATCCATTTCGAATCAGGTTAAGCAAGGTGGTGTGCGCATAGGATCCGGGGCGATCGGTCGCTCCAACCACGGCAATAGAGCACGGGTTAATGAGCCGTGAGATATCCATATTGGAGGTAGATCCGATCAGGTGAGCATTGACTTAACGCCACGACGCTCAAGTGAGCGGGCGACCACGAGGCGCTGGATCTCAGAGGTACCCTCCCAGATTCGATCGACTCTAAGTTCGCGCCAGAATCTCTCGGCCGCCGTGGTGCGCATGTACCCGCGACCGCCGAAGATCTGCACCACGCGGTCGGCGCACCGGCCGGCCGCTTCCGAGCAAAAGAGTTTCGCCAGTGACGCTTTGCCGTGCACCAGTTTGGGGTCAGCACCGGCATCAGCCAACCGGGCTACTTCCAAGCCGAGCAGGCGCCCGGCGGCCGCATCTGCTGCGCTGTCGGCCAGCGGAAAGCTAACCCCTTGATGATCGATGAGCCTGGCACCGCCTTGTTCGCGGTTTGCAGCCCAGTCAACTGACTCCTCGATTAGTCGCTGCATCGCACCAATGCAGCGCGCGGCAATCCCGAGTCTTTCCTCGGTGAACCAAAGCCGCTGCAGGTTCTCACCATTACCGAGACCGCCGAGGATGTCGGCGTCGGTGAGTTCAACGTCGGTGAATCGCATGGTGGGGTGGCCATGGGGGTAGTTGTGGGTGAAAGGAACGTCAGCAATCATCTCAACACCGGGTGCGTCGGCCGGAACTGCGAACAGGGTAGGCAACAACTGACCGCCATCATCTGCCAGCGCCATCACCACTATGACCTTGGCGACGGACCCAAACGTTACGAACCACTTTTCGCCATTTAGTAACCACCTGCCGGCACCAGACCTGATGGCGGTTGTGGTAATTCCCGAAGGGTCACTGCCAGCATCAGCCTCGGTTACCGCATAGGCGTCGTGCAGTTCACCTCGAAGTGCCGGCTTAAGCCAGCGTTCGATTTGCTCGGGCGTGCCGGCTTTCCAGACGTTGTATGCATTCGGGATATACCAAGAGACCCCATTAGTCGAGTGACCAAGTTGCTCTTCCACGAGAAACCACTCGGTAGTCGTCCAGCTATTGCCACCATGCTCCTGCAAGTGCAGCCCACCATGTAAACCATGCTCGAGCGCCCGCTGCGCTATTTGACGCTGCGTTGCTGCGGGCAACGGGCCGCCAGCCAGCTCAGCCGTAACTTCGTGCGGAATCAGCACCTCGTCGACGAATATCGCCGCGCGCGCACTTAACTCAGCAAGGTGCATGGGGTTACTCGGGTCTGGGGCCGTAGCCATCTTCTTGACTCTCCTAGACTTCGTCGCAGTATGGTCGCCAGCCTAACCTGAATA
The DNA here is from genome assembly GCA_005798555.1 of Actinomycetota bacterium. Taxonomy (GTDB): domain Bacteria; phylum Actinomycetota; class Actinomycetes; order S36-B12; family S36-B12. The sequence continues at coordinate 47,260 of SYJA01000024.1, read as the reverse complement.
ACCGTTCAATAACCCGCATGGGTTAGATTTCTGCTCGGTGGAGCTAAGTATCGACAAGGAGTTAGATGGCTGCAGCGACGTTGGCCGCGAAAGCGCCTGAGGAGCGGCGCGGACGGATCCTGCGCGCCACCATCGCCGTCGTGCGCGAACGTGGGTTCGCGGGGACGAGGGTCACCGACATTGCGGAGGCGGCCGGTACCTCGCAGGGCCTGGTTCTCTATCATTTCGGTTCGCTGGCCGGCGCACTTGCGGCGAGTTTGACCTTGCTCGAGGACGAGTTCTATGAGGAATTGGAGCGCAACCTAAGTGAGGTGGTTGGCCCGGTACCGCGCCTTCGCCATATCGCTGAACTCGGCGCCGGATATGGCCCGGCCGTAGGTGATTGGCGGCTCTGGCTGGAACTGTGGGTGCGGGCCATCCGCGATGATGGTGCCCGCGCCGCTAGGGAGTCCTTGGATAACCGGTGGCGGGGCGCCTTGCGCCAGGTGGTTGACGAAGGACTGGCCGCCGGGGTTTTTGCCGCCAGCGATCCGAAAGCTTCGGTCCTTCGGTTGGCCGCCTTGATGGATGGCCTCGCGATCCAGCTGGCCCTGGCCGAGCCGGGTATGACGACCGGCAAATTCACTGAACTGTGGTGGCAATCGGCGGTACTGGAGCTTGGGATCTCCCCAGCCGGTGAAAAAACCGGGCCCGCTGGGGGTCGACGGAAAAAATAGACGCGCCCCCGAGGTACTTGCTGAATGTTCAGTCAGGATGTTATGCTGTCAGCATCCTGAACGACCGTTCAGGACAAAAGGGTGTGGGAAATGCTTACCAAGCGGCGCCGGGGCGCTAGCGCGGACCAAGATGCAGCGCGGGCGCACCTGCTCTTGAATTTCACTGATTTAAGTGACTTCGATGACCGGCCGATCCGGGTTATGGTTCGCGGCGACGGCTGCGAAGTCATCGACTCCTTTGGACGCCGATACCTAGATGGGCTCTCCGGCCTCTTCTGCACTAACCTCGGCCACTCCTGCGGGGCTGAGGTGGGCGCTGTAGCCCAGCAGCAACTTTCGGAAATGGTGTATTCGCCGAACTGGTCGCTGACCCACCCGGCCGCAGTACATCTCGCGGAGCGGTTAACGCGCGCAGCCGAGCCGCTGGGCATGACCAGGCTATTTCTCACCAGCGGTGGCGGCGAAGCAGTTGAAGCCGCGTGGAAACTGGTTCGTCAATGGCACATTGCCAATGGCCAACCGCAGCGACGAAAGGCAATTGCCCGCGACCTGGCGTATCACGGGACCTCACTCGGCGCACTCAGCCTCACCGGACTCGATAACTGTCGGGAGCCATTCCTGCCGTTGCCGATCCCGGTATCTTTCGTCAGCAACACCAATGCTTATCGCCACCCGGATGGTGCGAATGAAGCCGCCTTCACCAAGTCGTTGCTGGATGAAATTCACCTGACGATTATTCGTGAAGGTGCTGACGAGATCGCGATGCTGATCGCCGAGCCGGTGCAGAATTCCGGCGGGGCGTTCACGCCACCGGCGGGCTACTGGTCCGGGCTGCGCGAGTTATGCGATCGGTACGGGATTTTATTGGTGGCCGACGAAACCATCAGCGCTTTTGGCCGGGTCGGTGAGTGGTTTGGCTCGATGCGATTTGCCGCTCGGCCCGACCTTATTACTTTTGCCAAAGGGGCGACGGCGGGCCATGCACCATTAGGTGGCGTCCTCATGAATGACCGGGTTGCCGAGCCTTTTGTGACCGGAGCGGTGACCTACATGCACGGACTAACCTTCAGTGGGCACCCGCTTTCGACTGCCATCGCGCTAAAGGTCATGGATATTTACGACCGTGAGCAGGTGTTCGAGAATGTGCGCACCCTCGAAGGGTATTTTGAAAATAGGCTGCAGGAGTTGCGCGCCAACCCACTCGTTGGCGATATCCGCGGTGCCGGATTCTTCTGGGCAATCGAGTTGGTAAAGAATCGTGAAACCCGTGAGATGTTTGACGAAGCAGAGGCAAATTGGCTCCTGCGCGATGAACTATCCGGGCACATGGACGAATTGGGGTTGCTCTGCAGATTGGACGATCGAGGTGAACCGGTTATTCAGCTATCGCCCCCGTTGGTTTCTGGCGCGAAGGAAATAGACCGCATGGTATCGATCATTGGCGAGGCCACCGACCGCGCTTACAAATCATGGAGCAAGGACCGCGCCAGGCTCATTAAGTCGGCTGGGCCTGGGCCCGCCATCAATGTCGCCTAGCTAAAACTCCGCGCCGACCCGAAGTCCATCAAATACGGCCTCCTCGGCTGTACGCGGCGCGAGTGCATCGCCAATTAGGCGCACATTTGCTCCGCGTTCGGCAAGTTCATGGAAGAGCGAGTCATTAGCGCGGTGGCCGGTGGCCAGCACAATTGCCGAGACCCCAGATATCTCCACGGCCTCTTCGGTCAGCGTGTGGCCCAAGTAGACCGTGTCACCGGAGATACCGCGGATCCGCAGGTCGTCACGGATACTGACCCGGTGCCTGATGGCGTCAGCCAACATTTCCTTGCGCACATATTGCTGCAGCGCGTGCCCAGCGGTCCAACCCTGAACACAAAGGGTTACCGGGTGCCCACGCTCGGCGACCAAGGTGGCGACCCCGAGGCCGATCCAGTCACCGCGCCAGTCAGCGACGAGAATGGCGCCAGCAGGTAATTGGGCCCCACGCAGCACTTCCCAGGAATCGAAGATCGGGATGTTCACCTCATCATCGAGGGTTTCGATGGGCGGGGCATAGGGTAAGGCGCCCGTTGCGAGCACCACAAGATCGGCCTGATACTCGGTAATTAATTTGTAGTCCGCGGTTTTATTGGTTGAAATTCGTGCGCCGGCGCGTGTTGCCTCGCCGACAAGATTTGGCACAATCCCACCGAACTCAGCGCGCCCCGGCAGCAGTTGCGCTAACTGGGTCTGACCACCAAGGGTTGCCGCGGCTTCCCAGAGTTCAACGTCATGTCCACGTGCGGCCGCAACTGCGGCGGCTTTCAGGCCGGCCGGTCCGCCACCGACAATGAGTACCCGTTTCACGTTGGCGGTCATCGGTAAACTGCCGAACTCGCGCTCGCGGCCACTCTCAGGGTATTGAATACAGGAGATGGGTACGCCCAGGTGGAAGTGCCCGATACAGGCCTGATTACAGCCAATGCACAGCCGGATAGTTTCGGTTTCGCCGTCTTGGGCTTTATTGGGCAGTAGTGGATCGCAGATGAGCGCACGGGTCATCGCCACCGCATCTGCCTTGCCGGCGGAGATGATTCGTTCGGCTTCAGCCGGGGTATTAACCCGACCGGTAAGGAAGACTGGTACATCAACGGTCTCGCGTAACTGCGAGGATAGGTCCGCGAGATAGCCGGGTGGGTAGTTCATGGGCGGCACAATGTGCACGCTGCCCGAATAAGTCGCGCTGCTGCCGGCGGTCACCGAGAGGTAATCCACGTTATTGGCAAGGTACCGGCAGGCCTGCATTGACTCAGGCGGCGTCAGGCCGTCCTGATCCCGCTCGCCCAGGCTGATACGAAGGCCGACGACGAAACCCTCGGGGGTCGCGGCGCGCACCGCGTCAAGTACCTCGCGCGTGAAGCGCATGCGATTCTCGAACGAGCCGCCGTAAATGTCATCACGAATATTGGTACGGGGGTTGATGAATTGCGCAGGCAGGTATCCGTGACTGGCCACTATCTCAACCCCGTCGATACCAGCTGTTGCCATTCGCGCCGCGGTCAGGCCAAAGCCGTGCACGATTTCCTCGATCAAGGGGATGTGCAAGGCCCGAGGCATCACGTGGAATCGCTCATTGGGTATGGCCGATGGCGCCCAAGCAACTCCTAGGAGCCCGTCGGGAGTGGTCATCACCTCGCGCCCACCATGAAAGAGCTGCGCGAAAACATGGCAGTCATGGGCATGAATTGCTTCCGCGATTTTGCGGTACCCGGGGATCACTTCGTCGCTGGTAGCCATTAACTCGCTGTCCGTGTACTCAGCAGTCTCATGCACCCCGGAGACCTGAAGCACGATATGCCCGACCCCGCCGGCCGCGCGAGCGCTTTGATAAGCGATCAACCGATCGCCAACCCGACCCTTTTCGGCCATCACGGTGTCATGGCCTGAGGAGAACATTCGGTTCTTCAGGGTGATCGAACCTAGACTAAGGGGGCTAAACAGGTTGGGAAACACTTGGGCAGTTTACCCGGGAGGGCATCGTGGTGCGGGTCGTAAGGGCGGGCGCGGGAGTTTTTTCGTACGAGGAACTGCACGATGGGGTTGGCAAGATTTCAGTCCAACGTTATTTCGAGGGCGCACACCCGTGGTCAATGGACCTCGAAATCTGGGAACTGCCAGTTGGGGCAACCGAAGGTGCGCACTCGCATGACGAATCTGAGCCGGAGTATGGGGCGATGGCCGAGTTATACCTTGTTGTTGAGGGAAATGCTCAGGTCACGATGGGCAAGGTGACGGTGGAGTTGGGTCCAGGGGACGCCGTGCTTGCGGATCCGGGGGTTGAACACAATTTAGTGAATACCGGCTCAATACCTTTACGGGTTCTGGTGATCACCGACCCAGCCACGCCAGATGTCTAAGGAGGCGCATGACCGCTCGGTTTAGTCCCAAGCAGCTCCTGCGTTACCGCTTCGACAATGGCCTGGCGCGCGGCATCTAGGTAGTCCTGATCTGGCCCGGTGCCGTGACCGCCGTGCTAGTGCTGCTGGTTTCGACGGTTACCTGGCTCCTGCGACTCGGGCCAGGCGATGAGCCGACCAGCTTCCCCGAAGGGGTGTGGCTCGCGATGGGCCGCTATCTCGATGCCGGTACGTTCGCCGGTGATCAAGGGTCCGGATACCGGGTCTTTAGTGTTCTCATTACCTTGGTCGGCATCTTCATCGGGGCGGCGATCATCGGTTTGATTTCCAGTGCCATCGAACGGCGGCTCGAAGAACTAAGGCGTGGCCAGTCGGCGGTCATTGAACACGGACACACGCTCATCATCGGGCGCAGCGAGAAGCTGCCGGCCGAGCGGTATGTGCCCAGGTGAGCCACCACCTTCGGGGCGGTGGTAGCGGAGGCGCGAAATTGGGGCGTGATAGCCATTGGTTACCAGTGTGTTGATGGGGTTGATGGGCCGGTGGCGGCCGGAAAACTGTCACCCGGGCTGCGCCTTAACCCAGCCAAGGATGAGTCCGTGACCTTTGGGCCGGGGGATCAGATCATCGTTATTAGTCGGACCGGCTAAGGATTGCGGCGCGTCAGCTAGGTGCGCCGGGGCGGGCGTGCAAGGGTTGATCGAAACGTTTGGGCCCAGTCTCGACAACGGAATAGAGGTTAGACATGGCAAACGGCGTATCTCGGCCAGCTGGAGTGACCCTTGTTGGGGTCATCATCGTCCTTAGCGGATTACTCGGTGTGCTCTTTGGGGTACTTGGGTTGTTCAATCTCAATGATGCGGTCGGCGCCGGCATTTGGGGCGTCATTGTTTCAATTGTCATTGGGGTCATCTACCTATTGGTCGCCAAGGGTATCTTTGACGGTAACCGGGTCTCAAGGATCATTGTGGCGATCTTTACGGTGATAAATCTGCTTAAAGGAATTTCGTACCTATTCGCGGGCCGCGAAATTATTGTCAACGGGATAATTGACATAATCATCGCGCTGATAATTCTCTACCTGCTTTATGGTGGCAAGGCGCGCATGTTCTTCGCCAGCTCCTGACGGCAAATAACTGAGGGCGGGCGGGGAGAATCCCGACCCGCCCTCAGCTTTGCGTTGCTCGTACGTATTCACTGCTGCTACGAAGTGCCCTTCGCGATTACGCAAGATCCCACTGTGGAAGTGCAGGTGGTGGGCAGGGTCAAAGTACCCGCGTCATTGAACCCGACAGTTACTGATGCACCGGGTGCCAGCTGTCCGTTCCAGTCGGCGTTGGTGGCGGTCAACCGGCCGCCGGCAAGGGTGCCCTTGGCGTTCCACATCTCAAGGGCGCTACCTGTCCACGGCATGGTCACTGACCAAGTGGACACCGATCTAGTACCGGTGTTGGTGATAACCAGGTCCATGGTGCGCCCCGTACCCCAATCGGAGCCAACCGCCAAGGAGATAGCAAGTGCCGCAGTACCTGCGGGTGCAGATGCTGTTGGCGTAGCCGTCGGTACCGGATTCGGTGGGACCGTCCCACCCATACCCGCGATGAACGCCTTAGCGAATGCCCACTGCCGTTCATTGATTTTCGTGCAGAGGTACAGGCCCTGGCTGGTGGAGGTGCACGGCGTATCGCGTGTCATCTCCCACCAGGCGAGCGTGCCAACGCCATTGTCCTTTACGAACTTAGCGACCTTAGCCGTATCAGCGATGGTGAAGATCTCGCTGGCGATGTCATTTTGCCCGATCATTGGCGTGATCCCAACAAGTGAAAGCAACGCCGAATTCGAAAGGTTCGAGTAGTCCGGGATCGTCTTCAACGCGCTGGCGGTGTTCTGGGCCGCGGTAATGGCGTGCGTGCCCATGTCGGTCCACTCGGTGCCGTAGTCCATGGCCATTACGTTTACTGACGCAAGATTCACCCCTGCGGCGGCAAACTCTTTAACGGTGCGCAGGCCATTGTTATCGAGGCCGTACGGCATTACTGGAACTGTTAGGGAGACCTCAACAGTCTTGCCTTGGGCTGCATAGTCCTTTTGCAATTGCGCAACTACCTTTGCGCGCCGCTGGTTCGACACCGCGTTGGCAATATCAGCGCCCTCGATATCGAAGTCGATACGGTCAGAGCCGAATCGGTCGACCACCTTCTTATAGGCAGCCAGCAGGCTGGCCTCATTCGTGCAGGCATTGGCCAGCTCGGATCCGGAAGCTCCACCAAATGATGGGATCACCCGGCCACCTTGTCTCTGGAAGTCGCCGATGACATCGTAAAAGTCATTGGTACCGCCAACTGTGTAAGCGGGATACCCACCCCAGGCGGGTGAGCACACCTTTCCGGCTTCCTGCACGACGAATGCGGCGGTCACGGCCTGAACGCCGGTAGCCGCGGACATGTTCACCAGGTTCGCCGTTGGCCACAATCCCATATCCACATACGGTGCGATCACGGTCTTGCCTGGCGTACCGGTTATTGGTGCAACGGTTGGTGCAACGGTTGGCGCAGCGGTGGGTGCCACCGTTGGCGTCACGGTAGGAACCGGTGCGGGTGTTACCGCGGCAGCTCGGGTGGCGCAGTAGCCGAATGATGTCGGAGTACCCGCATTAACCGTCGGGTTCCAAGCCGCCCCCTTGATTACGACACTGCCGCCGGCGTCGATGGATTTCTTGGCATTCCACAGGCTATTAATCGTGATGTCGGTTGGCAGAGGAGTACTCCATGTTTGTGGCGTGGTTGCGGTGGTGGTAATTGCCACATCAGCGCAATATCCCGAACTCCAATCGGTATTTATCGTGGTGGTCGCGGTAACTCCATTCGTCACCACCGGATTCGTGGCAGCGTTCACCGACACGGCAGGGATTACTGCCAGCGCAGAAATTGTGGTTGCCGCGATGACAACAGCTGTTGCAGTTCGGCATTTAACTGGGGACATCAGAACTCCCTTAATTTGGGCAGGCCAGTGTGCGGCCTGCGGCTTTTATCGGATGGAACTCGTTATTAGGACGGACGAGCCCACTTGAAAGTTCCCAGCCAGGAGCCGCGGACGGTTGATTTCCTTGTGTATTTCCGGACACTTGTAGAAAACGTGAGGTTATCCACACTTCTCGGCACTGGGTGGTTGTCACCTCAAGGCCAGTGACACAGGAAAGCCAGGTGATTTATGCAGGCCACTTACTACCTCAAACAATCGACCCCAAATCAAGAGTGGTGTGGGGTCGGTACGGCAGACTCAAGAACCAACCGATCTGTTGCGGCTGAACTAACAGGTGCATTGACTTCCGCACTAGGCATCTTATTTTCCTTCCCACTGCAGCGCCGGCCCCAAAATGAGCCGCGGGTCCCATGGGAACACCGAAACCGCTAAAAGGCAATAGCGAAACGCGCCTGAGGCAGCCGTCAACATTAATGTTCCTATTCGGCCTCCTTAGGCCATAAAGTTTGACCATGGCACCGGATACTCAGAATTCCACCACCGGGGTAGTAGTCATTGAGTGCAATGGGCTTGATGAGACCCTGGCTTTTTTCGTCAAGAGTCTTGGTTTTCGACTTGAGGTGATCTCACCGGCCGATAGCCCGTCAATGGCGGTGATTTTCGGCTACGGGCTGCGCTTGCGGTTGCAGGAAATAACTGGTGAATGTGCTCCGAGTCGCATTCGATTGACTTACCGTGATCTGGCCCTGCTGCCCTCGGGTGTCCTAGATGCTGGCCCGACACTTATCGCCCCCAATGGCACGCTGATCGACATTGTCGAAGCCGCCCCGGGCATGGTGCTGCCGCCGGTTGCTCAGTCACTTGTTGTCAGCAGAGTCTTTGGCAATGCCCGCTGGGGTACCGGGCGTGCTGGCATGCAATACCGCGATCTTGAGCCGGGGCGCCAAGGTGGTCGGTTCATCGCATCGCACATCAGAATTCCAGATGGTGGCCCCGTTCCTGATTACGTTCACTTCCACCAGGTGCGCTTCCAACTCATCTTCTGCTATCGCGGTTGGGTGAAAGTCGTATACGAAGATCAAGGTGAGCCATTTGTTCTGCACGCCGGGGATTGCGTGCTGCAGCCACCGCAGATCCGTCACCGTGTTCTAGAGAGCTCACCGGGGCTTGAAGTCATTGAAATCGGCTGCCCAGCAGAGCACGACACCTTGGCGGAGCACACGATCACCTTGCCCACCACGCAGGTATTACCGGAGCGGATCTTCGATGGCCAATTATTCGTGCGGCATCAAGCCGAATTTGCGACGTGGCAGCCGTGGCGTCATGAGGGGTTCGAATATCGGGACCTGGGTATCGCGAACGCCACCTTCGGGCTCGCTGGCGCGCGGGTAATCCGGCCGACAACCGGGGTCGCCACCTTGATGTCGCTGGTGGAAAATGAATTCTTCTTCACTTTCGTGATGGCTGGCTCGGTGACATTAGTAATGCCCGGTCATGCCGATCAACCCTTGGAAGCTGGGGATTCATTCGTGATGCCGGCCGATCAAGAGCATGCGCTCACGGGGGTATCCCCGGATGCGCAACTCCTTGAAGTCTCACTGCCCGGCGAACTAACAGCCGTCAGCTCCACGCCGAGCCTTCGCGCCTGACCATGCCCGATATCCCGGTAATTGACCTAAGCGGCCTCGGTGACTCGGTGGCTGCCGATAACCAAATCAGTCAAGACCTGCTCGGTGCATACGGCGAGGTCGGCTTCGGCTATGTGATCAATCACCCAGTTTCCCCAGACCTGATGGCGGCCGTATTCGAGCAATCCCGCAAATTTCATGACCTGCCCTTAGCCCGCAAACTCGCGATCAAGCTCGACACATCGCACCGCGGATACATACCTTTCAAGGCGTCGACTGACGTGAACTCATCGCTCGAGAAAGTCACTAAGCCAAATCAGAGTGAATCATTCATGATGATGCGAGACCTTGGGCCAGCACATGTTGACGTAATCGCGGGGGAGTATTTGTCCGGACCCAACCAGTGGCCGGTCGACCTGCCCGGGTTCCAACAGGCCATGCTTGAGTATCACGATGCAATGAGCACGTTTGCCCGTTCGCTAATCGGGGTTATCGCAACCGGCCTTGGCGATGACGGCCAACTTGCAAAATCCTTTGACTCACCAACCACCTGGCTCAGGTTGCTGCATTATCCGCCCCAGGAGCCGGCCGCCCCGGCCGACGAATACGGGTCAGCGCCGCATCGTGATTTCGGGGCGATCACCTTGCTAGCCCAGGACGATGTGGGCGGGTTAAGTGTCAAGACCACCGATGGTCGGTGGGCTGATGTCACGCCGATGCCGGGTGCCTTTGTGCTAAACGTTGGCGACATGCTCAACCGGTGGAGTAATGGGCGCTTGCTCTCGACTCCGCACCGCGTAACAAACCGCAGCGGCCGGGAGCGGTACTCGGTGCCATTTTTCTTTGACCCACATGTCCGCACGGTGATCGCGCCATTGGCAAGTTGTGTGCCCCCGGGGCAGGCCCCCGCCTTCCCACCACTAGTTTTCGGTGATTTCCTGCGGGCCGAGTTGGAGTCGGCGTATTTAGCCCACCAACCGGCCGGTTGAATTGCTCCCGTGATACCCCATGGGGTATCTTGAGGAGACAGTGCTAATCCGCGGATCCGGGAGGTCGAGTGGCTACCAAGAAGGCAGCAGCGCCAATAGCCCACGTGTTATCGGATCAAGAGCGCCTTGCGGAGATCATTAAGCGCCTGTCGCGGGCCCAGGGCCAACTTGGCGGCATCATCAAGATGCTTGAGACCGGCCGCAGTTGCGATGAGGTCGTCACGCAGATCGCGGCGGTTGGCAAGGCCATCGATACCGCTGCTTTTACGCTGATTTCCTCGAGCCTTAAGGAATGCATTCAAGAGGATCGATCAGATGCCGAGGCGGTTTCGGCTCAGCTTCAGCGCCTTTTCCTGATCTTGGCCTGATGTGTGTCATATTAATGTCAGCGACCCCAACTATTGAACTGGAGCCCGTCCGTGTGTAGCCCCGCAACCTGTTCAACCTGCAAGAAGATCACTTACACCGGCTGCGGCGAGCATGTCGAGCAGGTGCTGGGGAGTTTCCCGGCAAGTGCACGCTGTGATTGCCATCTGACCAATTCAGCGAGGTAGAGTCTCGACTGCTCAGACAATCAGCAGGAGGAGTCGAATGGATTCATCAGCGGGAAGTCTGCCCGGTAAGCGCGCCCTCGTGACCGGTGCATCGCGAGGTATCGGGCGCGATATTGCGCTGTGTTATGCGCGTGCCGGAGCCGATGTTGCGGTAGCGGCTAGAAATGCGGAGGCCCTGCTCGCACTGCAAGCTGAGGTGTCAGCGTTTGGGCGCAAGTGTGTAGTGATCGCGGCCGACGTCACTCAAGATGGGGCTGCGTCCAGCATTGTTGAGCAGGCGGTAAATGGCCTTGGTGGTCTTGATGTCTTAGTCAACAATGCCGGCGGCAACAGTTTTTCAATAGCCCTGCAATCAATGAAGTTCAGCGGCTGGCAAAAGACAATGGCGCTAAATGTGGATTCAATCGTGCTGCTAATTAAAGCCGCTCTCCCGGCCCTGATTGAGAGTGGAAACGCATCCATCATTAATGTCGCCTCGGTCGCCGGCCTACGGGGTGCGCCTTTGATGTCCCACTATGGGGCTGCGAAGGCCGCCTTGATCTCGCTGACGCAAAGCTTGGCGATTGAGGTAGCAACCCAAGGGGTGCGGGTCAACGCCTTGGTGCCCGGCTGGATCGAGACCGACCTCACGGGTTTCTTAAGGTCTGAAGAGACCATTGAGCAAGGGTTGTTGAGTCAAGTGCCGATGGGGCGCTGGGGCCGATCAAGTGAGATCGCCGAGGGCGCCATCTTCTTGGCAAGTGATGCGTCATCGTTTATGACCGGGCAGTTACTCGTGTTGGACGGTGGGCTGAGCGCTCGCCCCTAGGTCGTAGTGATCACATGCGGCTGGAATAATCCCAGGAGGTGATCGTCAGGTGGTCGATTCGGATGGCGACTTCGTGCTCGACGCGTGAAAGTAGCCAGGCCGCCAGTTGCGAATCACTTGAGATCGAATAGCGCTCAAACAGTTTCGGCAGCAGATCGGCGGCCTCAGGGGCACTGAGATGGGCGATGCCGGTGCCCCGAATGCCCCGGTAAGGCGGCTGGTCGGCAGCTATCTCGAAGCCGCACCCGGGGTTCTGGTGCAGGCGTTTGGCCACCACGGAGTCAGCCTGGGTGCAGCACCAAAGGGCATCGTCGTCGAACAAATACCAAAGTGATTGGACCATCGGGTTGGCTTTTCCGGTAGTAGCAAGCCTGATCGGAATACTGATGTTGTTGAGATAGGCGCGAATTTCGGCTTCAGTCCATGGTCCTGAGCGCAGCGTTAAGCCAATCTGGTCGCCCATACCACTTAGCTCCGCAACTTACGCTGGGTGAAGAAGAAGGCCGCAATGACAATCGCTAGCACGAGGATGAACAGCAAGGTCCAAAGATCGAGCATTTGATTCACGAGCCGCACAGCGAGGGCAAGGCCGATCATGCAGGCGGCGAAGCCCTGTAGAAAGAGGGAGAATCGCAATTGCCGACGGGTCACCGGATCCACGATGTGAGCGTACTTTGTGCGGGTAGTTGGTGCGTCCCTGGCGTGCTATTCGGCGTTCCATTGCCGAATAACTTGCTGCTCATGCTCGAACCCAAGGGCGGATAGTCGGGCCGGATCAAGTGCGAAGAGCCGGCCATCAATGGGTGGTAAGCCCAACCACGTCGCTGTCAGGATGCGCAGGACATGCCCGTGCGCGACGAGCACGCAGTCCTGACCTGTCGACACAATTGGCCGACATTTATCGATAACCCGGGCTGTTCGCTTGGCCACATCGGTTAGTTGTTCACCCGGGGTCTGGCCCGGGGTTACCTGGTGGCGCCAAACCACCCAATTCGGATCACCCTGTTCAGCACGAATTTCCTTGGTGGTTCGGCCCTCCCAGGAGCCGTAATCCCACTCGAGGAGGTCATCGGTGAATTCATCCGGATGCAGGCCGGCAAGCTCGGCGGTCTGGCGACTTCGAGATAGTGGGCTGCAGAGCACCAAACCGGGGGTGACACCGGCTAACTCTTGGCCGGCAATTCGAGCTTGGTCTTCGCCGATCTCGGTGAGCGGCACGTCGGTGCGCCCGGTATGGCGAAGATCTCGACTCCACGCTGTCTCACCATGTCTAATCAGCCATATTCTTCCCGTCATGGGGATAGCGTTTCACCGTGACATCCGAAACTGCAACTACCCCGGTTCAGCCCAGGCTCAAGGCCAATTCGCTGACCTTCGTGGATGCACTGGCGATTGGCTTGAATTCCACTTCTCCGGCCTATTCACTTGCTGCAGTACTTGGACCGATTGTCGTGTTGGTCGGTGTCAATGCACCCGGCGTGCTAATCGCATCCTTCGTGCCAATGCTGCTGATTGCCTCAGCATTTAACTACTTGAACAGAGTTGATCAGGACTGCGGAACTACATTCTCGTGGGTTGCGCGGGCCATGGGTCCGTGGATGGGGTGGTTGGGTGGCTGGGCCATCGCGGTGACCGGAGTGCTAGTTGTCGGCTCACTCGCTGATGTCGCAGTTCGTTTCACCTTATTGATGTTCGGTCAGGATGAGATGGCCCAAAATCGATATCTGGTAATGGGTATCGCGGTGGTCGTCATAATCTTCATGACCTGGATTTGCGTAGTTGGAACGGAAGCGACCTCAAAACTGCAAAATGTCTTGGTGCTTGCGCAGATCGGCGGACTGCTAATTCTGGTCGCCGTCGCGCTGATCCGGGCGTTCACCGGTTCGGGTACACCGGGTGCTCCGTTGCCGGAGTGGTCCTGGCTCAATCCCTTCGGGCAAGGCTCCGGTGCGCTCACCGGTGCCCTGCTACTAGGGGTTTTTGCTTATTGGGGTTGGGAGTCAGCTTTCAACCTAAGTGAGGAGACGAAAGATTCGTCGCGAATTCCCGGCCTTGCCGGGTTGGCGTCAACGGGGATTTTACTTGTCACTTATGTCGGGACGGCCATCGCCGTATTGGCATTCCTCGGCCCGAGTTTGCTAGCAGCCCACTCCGATCAGCAGGAAATGATTTTTGCCACTGTTGCCGGTGATGCCTTAGGTGGTTGGAAGTGGATTGTCCTAGCAGCGGTCGCAACATCGGCATTGGCGTCCACTCAGACCACGATCATCCCGGCCTCGCGCACTGCGCTTTCGATGGCCCGCAATCAAGCCATCCCGAAATATTTCGGCAAGATTTCCGCGACGGCCCAAACTCCGAGTGTGTCGACCTGGTGGGTTGCGACGATTGCAATCGTTTGGTACGTCGGAGTTAATCTCATCAGCACGAATGCGCTAATTGACTCCGTGACTGCACTTTCCATGCTGATTGCCTTTTACTACTCGCTCACCGGACTTGCTTGCGCCGTGTACTACCGCCGCCAAGTGCTGCATAATCGCCGAGCCTTCTTCTTAATTGGCGTAGGGCCGGTCATTGGCTCAATCATGCTGGTGGCTCTATTGGTGTTGTCTGGAATGAGTATGGCGGACCCGACGAACTCCACGACCGGTGAATCCTGGTTCGGAGTGGGCCCACCGCTGTTAATCGGTGCCTTCATCTTCTTGATGGGGATTATCTTCATGCTGGCCTCGCGCGTGTCGGACTCACCGTTTTGGCACCGCAAGCCGTGCGTTGTTGATCCGGCACTGGTACCGGTGGCTGATGGGGGTACCAAGGTGCAACACGCCAGTTGATTCAGCGGATTTCGTGTTTTCGGCGCACTGGCGTAGATTGTGAAGTCGGTAATACATCTGCACGCGAGTCTTGGCACCATCGAGGTCGATTTCGGACCACAATCGAGACGCGCTTGTCGTCTTGATTGGATATTTTTAATGAGTTCGAAATCTTCTAAGAGTGCTGTGCAATTTTCCGATTTGGGCATTGCTTCTGTTCTGGTTGACGTGCTCAAACGCGCCGGTATCAAGGAGCCATTCCCGATTCAGGCGGCCACGATTCCTGATGCCGTTGCCGGCCGCGATGTGCTGGCCCGGGCCCAGACCGGATCCGGCAAGACCCTAGCCTTTGGCCTCGCGATGCTCACCAAGCTCGGTGGCCGTCGCGCCGAACCCCGTCAGCCCGTTGGCCTGATCTTGGTGCCAACTCGTGAACTCGCCATGCAGGTCAGCGATGCGCTGCAGCCGCTGTCCGATGCCTGCGGGGTCCGTGGGCGGTTGATCGCCGGTGGCATGCCGTACATCAAGCAGATTCAGGCTCTTGATCGTGGCGTCCATTATCTCGTTGCCACCCCTGGGCGCTTAGTCGATTTGGTAAACCGCGGATCAGTCGACCTCTCGAAAGTAACCTTCACGGTACTCGATGAGGCAGATCGAATGGCCGACATGGGTTTCATGCCGATCGTTCGTGAAATCCTCGACCTGACCAGTCGGGGCAGCCAACGACTACTTTTCAGTGCGACACTTGACGGCGATGTCGATGCGTTGATCAAGCGCTATATGAAGGATCCGGTTCGGCATTCGCTGTCACCGGCTCAGGCATCAGTCGACACCATGGACCACCACGTCCTGCTTGTGCACCCGGCTGATAAGAACGAAGTTGTCACGCAAATCGGTGCTCGTGCTGGTCGCACCATTTTCTTCGTCCGCACCCAAGCGGGCGTTGACCGACTCGCTGACTACATGACGTCTCAGGGTGTTGCTGCTGGTGCGTTGCACGGTGGTAAATCACAGGCGGTGCGGACGCGCACCCTCGCCGATTTCCGCGCCGGCATCACCCCGGCACTAGTTGCAACAGATGTCGCTGCCCGCGGCATCCACGTCGACGGTATTAGTTTGGTAGTCCATGTGGATGCGCCTAATGACCCAAAGGATTACCTGCACCGCGCGGGCCGGACCGCGCGGGCCGGTGAATCCGGCACGGTGGTGACTTTGGGCTCACCGCGCCAGCAGCGTCACATCAGCGCACTTACCTCGAAGGCCGGGGTGAAACCGGCGGTGGCTCGGGTGCGTCCGGGTGATGCGCAGTTAATTTCAATTACCGGTGCGCAGGAGCCATCGGGAATCGCTTGGTTCCCGCCGAAAGAAAAGCCGGCCAAGCCGACTTTTCGCCAAGGCCGGGGTGGCCCGCGCGGGCAACGCGGCCCACGTCAACACGCTACTGACCGCCCGTCAGGCGCGCGTTTAGGTGGTGCCGCAGGCGGGCACGCCAATGGGCATCGCAAAGCCGCAAACAGTGGTACCGCTCGGACAAGCAAACAGGGATCTAGATAAGGCTCTCGTCAACAAGTAGGTGTCCTGCTCGCTGACGCCGGCGGTCCCACCAATAGATCCCGAGCGCACCGAGGCCAACAAGTAATTGCGGTAGGAACCAGGCCAATCGCCAGATCAGATCGGCGGCGATCGCGGTCGAGCTATCGAGGCCAAAACCAATCAGAAGTGCGACGAGCGCGGCATCAACTGTACCCAATCCACCGGGGGTAAGTGGAACCGCGGTCAGTAGTAGCGCAATCGAGAACGCCGCGAAAACCTCCAAAAACGACAAATCACCTGGATAGGCACCAAGGCCTGCCAGGGCGATAATGAGCACGCCGATCGGGGCTAATTGCGCACCGAAGTTGGCAATAGTCAACTGCGGCCAGCGTGTTGCAATCATCTCGGCTGCCCGGGTGTGGAAGGTGACCAATGAACTGGTGATGTCAGGCGCTGGCTTCTTGAACTTCATAAAGATTGCGCCAACTGGCCTGCTTAGGAATGCGCCGATGCGTCGAGCGCCATCCTCACTTCGCAGGATGATGATGACGAAGATCAGGGAGACAATAACTACAACAACCCCGATAATCGCCAGCACGTTATATGCGGTGGCTGATTCGCCATTGATGTTCAGCAGGAGCAGAGCGACGGCCGGCGTGCCGAAGGTGAATAAGTAGGTAAATACCGCGTCTGCGGACACAGCAGCAGCAGCACGAGCCGAGTTCACACCGTACTTGGCCAAAATCGCGTACTGCGTTGCCACAGCCACTGCGCCGCCACCGGGAACCACGTTAGAGAGTAGGAAACCTGATTGGCGCGACACGAACGTCGCCCGGTAGGACAACTTAGGGATCGCGGCTATTCCGGTATATGGGTAAATGATGATGTTGGCCAGCGAGGCGGCACCGAGTGCTGCGATCCACCACGGCCCCATGGCAGCAACCTTGGTGAGCGCTGTCTGGTAATCCCCGAACTGCGGGAAGAGGAAGGCGAAGACTAAAACCATCACCGCAATACCCACTAAAGCGAAGATGATCTTGCGCCACGGGTTCTTCTTTGCGGGTTTAGGTTTCCCAGGCGTGGCCAAAGTCATCTGCAGAGTTTACTCTCTGGCGCAATAATGAGGATTTAATAACGGTTTCGCTGTGCACCGGGGTTCAGGCGTCAAGCTCTGGAAACCCATCCCCGCTGACGTTTTCCGCGGGTTTCGTGCGGTCGCGGCCAAACGTGCCCACAATCATCAGGCCGTACCCCACCGATGGCCCGATGAGTAGGGCAAATAGCACGGTGCCAAGCCCAACTACACCGCCCAGCAACCACCCGATGCCAAGGACAACGACCTCAATCGACAGTCGCACGGCGGGCACTGGCCAGCCGGTGCGCTGGTGGATTCCGGTCATCCAGCCGTCTCGCGGTCCCGGTCCGAGGTTCGTGGTCAGGTAGAGCCCACTGCCGAGTCCGATCGCGGCGATCCCGATGAGCACCTCCGCCAACTGCAGCGCGAATATCTCAGGCCTCGGCAGGAAAACAAGTGAGACTTGTAAAGCGAGTGCGATGACGATCGCATTGCTGATGGTGCCTAGCCCTGGGCGCTCGCGCAATGGAATCCACAGCAGTAGTACGAGCACGCTTACTAGAAAGGTGGCAAGCCCAATTGACATCGGCAATTTCGTGGACAGTCCTTGCGCGAGCACCGTCCACGGGCTCACCCCTAGACCGGCAGCCACCAGCATGCCGTCACCGGTGCCAAAGAGCCAAAGGCCGATGACGAGGATGGTGAAGGTGGATGGCTTGGTGCGCCATCTCGAGGGGGCTCGCCACCTAGTCACGGGGATGGTTCTTGAGGGTTTCAGCCAGCTCATGATGTCGGAAATGCTGAACACCCCTTTATCTAAGGCTTCTAAGATATAGCGTTTGATTTCTTGGAGGTCCGATGAAATCACAAGTGCGAGTAGGAGTTTGGCTGGCCCCAGGGTTAGTCGCCGCGCTGCTCTTGATCACTGGTTGCGGGGCAGGTGGTGAAGCGGCAATTCCCGCGGCCCCAAGTGCAGTGGCTGCAGCGTCCGCGGTAGCGGGGGATCCCGATATTTTACTCGAGGCGCAGGCTTTGACCGTACTTGATCAACCGGTGCGATACCCGAAAAAGAAGGCCGCTGAGATCACGAGCGAGATTCTTGCCCTGGATCCAGGTCAGGAAACCGGCTGGCACAAATACCGCACCCCGTTGTACGGATACATTCTGGAAGGCACGCTTACGGTCGAGTATGAAGCCGGGGTAGTAAAGGAGTTCGCGGCCGGCACGGCCTTTATTGATGCCATGAATGTTTGGCTAAATGGTTCCAATCGGAGCGACGCGCCGGTGCGGGTCTTGATGGTTCACCTAGGGGCGGCCGGGGTGACCAATAGCGTGCAACGCCCCTAATCGATGGCGGTAATTCGCAAAGTGGCTTTGTGGTTTGTGGACATGGTTTATAGCCTGCGGTTGTGAGTTTCGCAGCGGCCGCGGTGGGTGCAAACGCCGCCCGACGCGTGTTGCCACTGGTCTTGGTCGTGGTCGCGCTTTCATTCAATGTTGTAGTCGAGGTCAGCACCTGATGCGACGTCGGCAATCTCAACCAGCTCAACATCTTCTCTTCCGCGTAGGTAGGCCCGCGCACCTTCGTCACCATGGGCGATCTCGATAATCCCGGCCCAGTGCTCCCGGCTGAACTTCACCGGGTGCCCGCGCTCACCTTGGAAGGTTGCGGCGGCGACCCCGGCTTGTGACTGGGCGATACGAGCACACCCAACTGCAGTTAGCCCCGGGAGGTCGACCAAGGTGATGAGCGCACTGGTTGCTGAGGTGGTGAGTAAGTAGTCGAGGCCGGTGCCTAGCGATGAGCCCATACCTTCTTGCCAATGCGAGTTGATAATAGGGATGGCGCCTGGAACTTCACCGATCCAAGCGCCAAGCACGACCACAATTGGCGTGCAGCCGGCACCTTGCAGGATGCGAACGGATCGATCTACCAGCCGCTCACCGTCTACGACTGCTGGGGCCTTCGGGCCGCCGAATCTTTGGCCCGCGCCGGCGGCCAGGATTAGTCCAGCGGTCAGATTGGGTGCGCCGGTCAGCGGGGGGCCCCCGGATGAATTGGGCCAGTGCTGGTGGTGAGCGATGCGCCGCTGCCACCCCAACGACTTTGTACCAATTGAGCGGCTATCGAGATCGCGGTCTCCTCCGGGGTGCGGGCTCCCAGATCAAGGCCGATTGGTGAGTGCAAGCGCTCGAGTTCTGCACTTGTCAGCCCAGCCTTCTTGAGGCGGATCAGCCGATCCTCATGAGTGCGGCGCGAGCCCATGGCACCTACGTACCCGGCGTTTGTTCGCAAGGCAACTACTAACGCCGGGACATCGAACTTGGCATCATGTGTTAACACAGCGATTACGGTGCGCGGATCAACATGCTGCTTTTCCAGCCAACGGTGCGGCCAATCAACGACAACTTCGTCAGCCTCCTGGAAGCGCTTCTTGGTGGCGAAAATGGGGCGTGCGTCAACAACGGTGACTTTGAACCCGAGAAGCTTTCCCACGCGGACGAGGGCCGCCGAGAAATCAATGGCCCCAAAAATGAACATCTGAGGAGCCGGTGCGTAACTGGCGACAAATACGTCAAGGCCTTCACCGAGGCGTTGCCCTTCGGGACCATAATGCAAGAAGCCGGTCGCACCGGATGCGAGCATGCCGATCACGTCTTCACGAACAGTGTCATCAAGTCGAGCGGTGCCGAGCGAGCCCTCAGCATGATCGGGTCTAACTACCAAGTGCCGGCCCACATGGTGCGGTCCCCGCACGATTGTCGCCACAGCAACGGGTTGCTCGTCAGCGATACTGGATGCGATACCGGTGAGCTCTGGCCAAGTGTCGCTATTTACTCTCTCCACGAAGACCTCGAGGATGCCGCCACAGGTCAGGCCAACAGCGAAGGCATCGTCGTCGCTGACCCCATAGGTCTCGTATCTGAATGCGCCATCGGCTAGCACCTGCTGCCCGACCTCAAAAAGTGCGCCCTCAACGCAGCCGCCGCTGACCGAGCCGACCGCTTCGCCGGCATCGGTGACGAGCATCGAGGCGCCAGCGGGCCTAGGAGCAGAGCGCCAGGTTCGAACGACGGTGGCCATGGCTGCGCTGCCGCCGCCGTTAGTAGCGGCAACCAATTCGCTGAGGACCTCACGCACGACACTACTTTCGCCTATCCGATGCGCGGTTGCACACCGAACCCCTGATAATGGTGCCGTGGACGTGATTCGGCTCGTTCAAGTCACCGAGCAGCCCCTTGACGTCAGGTTGATGCAGTCATTGGCCGCAGATCCGGCTGCCGGTGCTTTGGTGACTTTCAGCGGCGATGTGCGCGGCGTTGACCATGGGCGTCAAGTTCACTCCCTTGCCTACGAAGGGCACCCGAGCGCGGCCGAGGTTTTGCGGGAGGTCGCCGAGCAGATCGCCGCCGAGTTCGACTTGATCGGCTTGGCGGTTGCCCACCGGATCGGCGAACTGCAGGTATCGGATGTGGCTTTGGTGGCCGTGGTGTCGACGGCCCATCGTGGTCCGGCGTTCGCAGCCTGTCAGGCGTTAGTGGATCTAACCAAGGCCAAGCTGCCGGTCTGGAAGCACCAAGTTTTCGCGGACGGTACCGATGAGTGGGTGAACTGCGCGTGAGTATGCTGATCGATACCTTCGGCCGAGCACACCGTGACCTGCGGGTGTCGCTAACCGACAGGTGCACTCTGCGGTGCACCTATTGCATGCCCAATGATTTTTCTGACTGGATCCCAGGGGATCACCTATTAAGCACGGACGAACTAATGACGGTGCTCGAAGTTGCCACCTCGCAGGGGATCACTGGCATCCGGCTCACCGGTGGCGAGCCGCTGCTGCGACCAGACATCGTCGACATTGTTCGTCGCATCAAATCATTGCCATCGGCTCCCAAAATCGCGCTGACCACAAATGGCTTACGGTTACCTGAGATGGCGCAGGATCTCGCCGACGCCGGGCTTGGGCGCGTTAACATCAGCCTTGACACTCTACGTCGCGATCGCTTCAAGGAACTTACCTTTCGTGATCGATTCGATGACGTGCTTGCCGGAATTGATGCGGCTAAGGCCGCGGGCCTGTTACCGGTAAAGATCAACAGCGTGTTGATGCGTGGGGTGAACGAGGACGAAGCCTTGCCATTACTGCGGCATAGTTTGGCAAACGGCTGGAGCCTGCGTTTCATCGAGCAAATGCCACTTGATGCTGGTGGCTCCTGGGAGAAGTCATCGATGGTGACCGCGGCGGAGATTTTCGAGCTGCTTTCGACCGAGTTTGAACTCACGCCGGTGTCCAACCGCGGGTCGGCTCCAGCCGAGGAGTTTCTGGTAAACGGCGGGCCGGCAACGGTCGGCGTCATTGCCAGTGTTTCGAAACCGTTTTGCGCATCCTGTGACCGGTTGCGGCTTACGGCGGATGGGCAAATCCGTAATTGCCTATTTGCCCGTGATGAGACCGACGTTCGCGCGACCTTGCGCAATCCATTGCTGTCCGATCAAGATCGCCGCGCGAGTATCGCGAGGTTGTTCCAAGGTTCGGTGCTGGCGAAATTGCCGGGACATGGCATCAACGATCCTTCGTTCGTCCAGCCGGATCGGCCGATGTCGGCAATCGGCGGCTAGCCGCCGGCAAATGGTGGGAGCACGTCTACCCGTGAGCCCGGGCCGAGGCTGACGAGGGCCAGGTCGCCGTGGGCCGCCAACCCATCGACGAGGTAACTGCACCGCGGCGCGACCGCGGCGAAGGCCGGGTAGGACCTAACCAGTGAGTCCACTACTTCGCCCAAGGATGCCCCCGAGGCAGTAATGGTTTGGTGCCCAACCGCCGATCGGGCGGCGGCAAATAGGTGCACCTCGACTTGTGCCATGAGGCCGACATTACCCGGCTTGGACAGGTGGTCGCTCCAGAGCCAGCCAATTTCGAGTTGCGGATGCGCGGTGGGACTTTTGATCCTATTGTCAGGCCCACGAAGGCCAAAAGGGTATGAGCCATAAGCTGGCTGGGTCTGAGCGCGGCATGGAATATTCTGGAGGTTGAATGGATTTGCAGAACTCTTTCACGGTGCCGGCTGATATCGATACCGCATGGAAGACCTTGTTGGACGTGGAGTCGATTGCACCTTGCATGCCCGGTGCCACGTTGGAGTCGGCCAATGGTGATGAGTTCACCGCGAGTGTCAAAGTCAAACTCGGGCCGGTATCCATGACATACAAGGGGGAGGCACGCTTCCTGAGCAAGGACGAAGCAAGCCACACCGCGGTCATTGAAGGCACCGGCAAGGAGACCCGGGGTGCGGGTACCGCACAAGCGCTGATTACGACCAACCTCGTCGCCGAATCACCTGACCGAACCCGAGTGGACGTGACCACTGCACTGACTATCACCGGTAAGGCCGCGCAATTCGGTCGAGGGGTGATGCAAGATGTTGCTGGCCGAATCATTGATCAATTTGCCGGAAACCTCGAACAGGTCATTGGCGCTCGCGGCGGGCAAGCGGCGGCTACGGCGGCGGGCGACTCTTCGGCCGTGGTGACCGCTCCGGTGATCAAGGCTGCCGAGAGCATAGATCTGCTCGGGACCGCGGGTGCACCTGTTCTAAAGCGGGCCCTACCCGTGATCATTGGGGTAGTTATTGCCGTCGCGATTGTTTGGTGGCTAATCGCTCGCTGAGCGAATCATTAATTCATGTGTCATTCGTAGAACTAGCCGGTAGGGAAAAGGAAAAAAATGCAAACACCAGCCCCCGTTGATTATGCACGAGCCACTTCGGTAGCCGATGCGATTGACTTATTGGAAAAGCACGGCGATGAAGCCCGACTGCTGGCCGGTGGCCACAGTTTGTTGCCAATGATGAAATTGCGTCTTGCCAGACCGGAAATCCTGATTGACTTAAATGATCTTGATGAGCTTCGTGGAATCCGGATAGAGGGTGAAGAAATTGTCATTGGTGCGATGGTGACCCACGCCGAAATTCTTGATTCACCCGTGCTCGCCGAGCACTACGCCATCTTCCGGGAGGCCGAGAAAGTAATCGCAGACCCGATCGTGCGTAATAAGGGCACGATTGGAGGGTCCATGTGTCAGGCGGATCCCTCGGAGGATCTTTCGGCCGTCGGCTCCGCCCTCAAAGGGTCGGTGGTTATTCAAGGCAGTGGCGGCAAGCGCACCTTGGCACTACGCGAGTTTCACGAAGGCCCATATGAAACCAAGGTAGGTGACGCGGAAATCCTAATCGAGGTGCGGTTTCCGATTAGGCCAGGTGCCGGCAGCGCTTATGAAAAAGTAGAGCGTCGAGTTGGCGACTGGCCGGTGGCCTCCGCTGGGGTATTCGTCGTGGTATCAGGCGGTGTAGTCACCGATTGTGGGATCGGCCTCACGGCGATCGGTGCCGAGCACTTCTGCGCCCCGGACGCCGAGGCTTACCTGATCGGCAAGGCTCCTACCGAAGAAAACTTAGCTGCCGCGGCCCAGCTGGCGGCGGACGCTTGCACCCCTTATGCCGATCAGCGTGGCCCGGTCGACTACAAGTTGCATCTTGCTCGTGAACTCACCCTGCGCACGTTGCGCAAAGCCGCCGCGTCTAGCCAAGGAGCCTGATATGGAAGTGACCATCACTGTTAATGGTACTCCGGTAACCAGCGAGATTGAGCCCCGAAAGTTGCTGGTTCACTTCGTTCGCGAGGACGCTGGTCTTCGGGGCACCCACTGGGGCTGCGATACCTCGAATTGCGGAACCTGCGTGCTCTGGGTCGATGGCTCACCGGTGAAAAGTTGCACCATGCTGGCGGCGCAGGCCGATGGCCATGAGGTGACAACCGTCGAAGGGCTGGAGCAAGGTGGTGTCCTTGATCCGATCCAGCAGGGATTCATAGAGTGCCATGGTCTCCAGTGCGGGTTCTGCACTCCCGGCATGATGATGACCGGACGCTGGCTCTTGGATAACAACCCTAATCCGTCCGAAGCAGAGATTCGGGACTGCATTTCCGGCCAAATCTGCCGATGTACCGGCTATAAGAACATTGTTGCGTCCATCCAGTGGGCGGCGGAGCATCCAGCGACGAGTGAGGTGACAGCATGACGGCTGTAGAGGAAGTGCCGCTGAGTGCGGCGGGCAACCCGATCGGGTTTGGTTCAATGCGCCGGGTTGAAGACGCACGGTTTGTGCGTGGCCAGGGCAACTATGTGGACGATGTAAATCTGCCGGGCATGCTGCACAGCGCCATTCTCCGTAGCCCACACGCGCACGCGCGCATAGTGTCTATCGACGCTGCTGCCGCAGAAGCACTGCCAGGGGTTGTCGCTGTCATTACTGGAAAGATCTTGGAAGGAATTCCGCGTCCGTCGTTACTCGGCGACAACTTCGCATGGATGCCCACCCTGTCCTATGACACCCAAGCTGTACTCGCCACGGACAAAGTGCGTTTTCAGGGCCAGGAGGTGGCTTATGTCATCGCCGAAAGCCGCTACATCGCCAAGGATGCCCTTGAGTTGATCGATGTCGAGTACGAAATCCTCGAACCTGTGATGGATGCCAAGCGCGCTCTGGATGCGGGAGCACCGATTATCCGCGATGACAAGGGTCAAACGGATAACAGCATCACCGATGTACATGGGAATAAAACATGGGAATCTGGCAACGCGGAGTCAACGGCGGCGGCTATCGCGGCCGCGAAGGCAGACCCCAATTGCGTAGTCGTCACGCAGGAGATCATGTATCCACGCGTGCATCCAGCACCCATGGAGACGTGCGGCTCGGTGTCGTATCTTGACAAGGTAACCGGTCAATTGACCATGTACACGACCACGCAGGCACCACATGCCCACCGCACGGTGTACGCAATGGTAGCTGGGCTGCCAGAGCAGAAGATCCGAATCATCAGCCCGGATATTGGTGGTGGCTTCGGCAACAAAGTGCCCGTTTATCCAGGGTACGTTCTTTCGGTTATCGGCACGATCGTTACCGGCAAGCCGGTGAAGTGGATTGAAGACCGCGGCGAGAATCTGGTTTCCACGGGCTTTGCTCGTGATTACCACATGACGGCATCCATTGCAGCAACCAAGGAAGGCAAGATTCTGGCTGTCGATGTGGATGTACTTGCCGATCACGGTGCCTTCAATGGGGTGGCGCAGCCGACCAACTACCCGGCAGGATTCTTCAACATTTTCTCGGGTTCATATGATTATGCGGATGCGCACTGCAAAGTGACCCCGGTGTATACCAACAAGGCGCCAGGCGGCGTCGCTTATGCCTGTTCTTTCCGAATCACCGAGGCGGCGTATGTAATCGAGCGGGTGGTGGATTGCCTCGCCCAGGAATTGCAGATGGACCCCGCCGAACTTCGGTTGAAGAATCTGCTGCGGCCGGAGCAATTCCCGTACCTGTCGCCGACAGGTTGGGAGTACGACTCCGGGGAGTATGAGAAGACGATGCGGGTGGCCATGGAAATGGCCGGCTACGACGAACTGCGGCGTGAACAGGCGGAAAAGCGCGCCAAGGGTGAGTACATGGGAATCGGCATCTCGTTCTTCACCGAAGGCGTGGGCGCGGGCCCGCGCCGGGACATGGACATCCTCGGGCTGGGGATGGCCGATGGCATTGAATTGCGGGTGCACCCGACCGGCAAGGCGCAACTGCGCTTGTCGGTGCAAAGCCAAGGGCAGGGCCATGAGACCACATTCGCCCAGATTGTGGCCCATGAACTCGGGATACCACCGGAGGATATTGAGGTCCTGCACGGAGATACCGACAACACGCCGTTTGGCCTTGGCACGTATGGGTCAAGGTCCACCCCGGTCTCAGGGGCGGCGGCATCGGTGGTGGCGCGAAAGGTAAGAGATCGCGCTCGCATCG
This sequence comes from Actinomycetota bacterium, assembly GCA_005798555.1. GTDB lineage: Bacteria > Actinomycetota > Actinomycetes > S36-B12 > S36-B12. The sequence continues at coordinate 21,419 of SYJA01000024.1, read as the reverse complement.
TGGCGGCGGCGGCCTTGGAGTGTGCCCCGGATGATCTGGATTGGGAGTTGGGTCGTTGGTACGTAAAAGGTGATAGGGAACGTGGCAAGACCATTGCCGAAATCGCCCTGCTCTCGCACAGTTCACTCGAACTGCCCGAAGGCGTCGAAGGTCATCTTGATGCGACGGCCGTCTACAACCCGCCGAGTCTGACCTACCCATATGGGTGCTACATCTGCGTAGTCGACGTTGATCCGGGTACCGGTCAGGTCAAGGTGCGTAGATTCATCGCGGTTGATGACTGCGGGACCCGAATTAATCCGATGATTGTCGAAGGCCAGGTTCATGGTGGTTTGGCCGACGGTGTCGGGATGGCTCTTATGGAGCTGATCGCCTTCGATAGCGATGGCAATAACCTCGGTGGCTCCTTCATGGATTACCTGCTGCCGACCGCGGTGGAGTGCCCGGATTGGGAGCTGGGTGAGACGGTAACGCCGTCACCCCATCATCCGATTGGCGCCAAGGGTGTTGGCGAGTCGGCCACGGTTGGATCCCCGGCCGCGGTGGTAAACGCGGTGATCGATGCGCTTAGCCCATTCGGGGTGCGCCACGCGGACATGCCGCTAACTCCGGCGAATGTTTGGCGGGCGATCCAGGGCAATGCCATGCGCGTCGATATGGCAATCGAATAGCCGAAACGAAATTGCGGATGACAAGACGGGCGTTGCGCGAAAGAGCCGATCGGCTGATGGCTGAGCGAATCCCTTTCGTGCACGCCCGTGTTGTTTTCGCTGAGAAGCCAACCTCCGCGAAGCCTGGTGACGAAGCCCTCATCCTCGGTGACGGCACCATGATGGGCTTCGTTGGTGGGCAATGCGCTGAATCGACAGTGCGAGCCCAGGGGTTAGCGGCCTTGCAAAGTGGTGATTGCGTGCTGCTGCGAATCGCACCAACCCCCGAACCTGATCAGCATGGCAAGATGGGGGTTCACAACCCGTGCCTATCCGGTGGCACTTTGGAGATCTTTATGGAGCCGATGTTGCCAGTACCGCTGGTGCTGATCCTTGGTGGTAGCCCGATCGCTTCGGCGCTGTCGGAAATCGGCTCGACTTTGGGCTATGAGATGGCTGCTTGGGTATCGGGTCCGTTAACCAATGTTGATGCGGTAGTCCTCGCTTCGCACGGCGCGCAGGAGGAGGCCGCGATAATTGCCGCCCTGAAGGCAAATGTCCCATATATAGGTCTAGTCGCCAGCCCAAAGCGTGGGGCGGCGGTCCTTGATTCCCTGGATGTGACGCCGAGCATGCGAGCGCGCGTTCATGCCCCTGCCGGTCTGAATATCGGCGCGCAATCCCCGGAAGAAATCGCGGTGTCAATCTTCGCCCAGATAATTCAAGAGCGTAAGACTTCGCACCACGTAAGTGGGATTGCTATGGATAGTGCGGACGGAGCCCCTGATGCCGTTGACCCGATTTGCCATATGAGCGTCGCGGCAGTCGAATCGAGTATCCATTTGGACTTTGACGGTGACCGCTGGTACTTCTGCTGCCTCGGCTGCAAGGAGAAGTTCTTAACTGATCCGGCAAAGTTTGCTGGCGTGATGTGAACATCGCGGACAAAATCGGCTCACCGCAGGATCTGATCGCCGGGCTAGCCGAGCACGATTATCTGACCGAGATAGGCCTGGCTACGGCCCTGTTTTGTGCGGTGCGGCTACCCCAGCCACTGCTCCTTGAAGGTGAAGCCGGGGTCGGGAAAACCCAGGCCGCCAAGGCGCTGGCCACCTTGCTTGACACGCCACTTATTCGACTTCAGTGCTTCGAGGGGATTGACGCTGCAGAAGCCTTATATGAGTGGAACTACCCGAGGCAACTCCTTGGCATTCGTCTCGCTGAGGCCCGGGGCGCTGATTTAGCCGAGGAGTCATTGTTCAGCCGCGAGTACCTTGTCGAGCGCCCACTGCTGCGGGCCCTTGAGCATCAAGGGCCGAACCCCGCGGTCTTGCTCATCGACGAAATTGATCGCGCTGATGAGGAGTTTGAGGCATTCCTGTTTGAAATGTTGGCTGAATCCACCGTCACGGTGCCCGAGATCGGCACCCTGCGGGCTACCATCGCACCGGTTGTTATCTTGACCTCGAATCGGACCCGTGATCTACATGATGCACTCAAACGACGCTGTTTATACCACTGGATTGATTACCCGAGCTTGGAACATGCTATTTCGATTGTCCGTTTGCGCGTGCCCTCGGCCGCGCCGGAACTTGCGGCACAGATCGCGGGTGCGGTGCAGCGATTGCGTGGCCTAGATGTGCAAAAGCCGCCCGGTGTTGCTGAAGCGATTGATTGGGTGCACGCAGCAGTGCTGTTGGGGGTCGAGCAGTTGAGCGCTGAGGCGGTGTCGCAGACCCTGGGGTCGGTGCTGAAATATCGTGAAGACCAGGACTTAGTGCGCGAGCAAGGCTACGCCTGGGTTGCGGGTGGCTGAGCTCGCGCAGATTGCGGCCTCATTCGGCCACTTACTTCATGCCGCCGGTGTGCCGGTTACCCCTGAGCGGAGTGCGAGATTCGCAACCGCCATCACCCTCGCTGCGCCGCAAGACCTGACACAGCTGTATTGGTTGGGTCGGGTAACCCTGATTACGGCTCATGAGCAAATCGATATATACGATCGGGTTTTTGCTCAGGTATTTCGCGGCATTATTGACATGGCTGACTTTCGCGGCGACAGCGCAAACCAAGCGCCACCGGCCGCCGCTCCCACCGGTGAGCGTAGGCCAGGAGACCCTGAGCGCACCGGGGAGTCAAATAACAATCCGCGCGGGACCAACGCCACCCCCGGTGCCCGCGATGATGATGAGGATGGCGCAGACGAGGCGAGCATGCTTGCGGCAATGAGCACCGATGAGCGGCTTTCGAATAAGGACTTTGCGGCGGTTACCGAGGAGGAGTTACTGCTAATTAGGCAGTTGATCGAGCGGTTGCCGTTGGTGCCGCCGATGCGTAAAGGGCGGCGCGAAAGACCACACGCTGCCGGTCGGCGCCTGGATATCCGCAAAACATTGCGAGGGTCCCACCGAACCGGTGGCGACCCGGTAAAGCTGGTTAAACGCGCCCGGGTTCCCCGCCCGCGTCGTATCGTCTTCATCGCGGATATATCTGGCTCCATGGAGCCGTACGCCCGGGTGTACTTGCACCTGGCAAGGGGTGGAGTCCTCGCGATCGGCGCTGAGGCATTTGTCTTCGCAACCCGGCTGACCCGGCTGACCCGGGCGCTGTCAATAAATAATCCGGATGCTGCCTATCGAAAGGCCGCGGCTGCGGCGCCAGATTGGTCGGGCGGCACTCGGATAGGTGAGACTTTGATGCGCTTTATCAATGATTACGGAAGGCGCGGGGTTGCGCGCGGTGCCGTTTTGGTGATTATTTCCGATGGCTGGGAGATCGAGGACCCAGCCTTGGTGCGCATCTCGATGGAGCGGCTCTCGCGATTGGCCCATCACGTGATCTGGGTGAACCCGCGAAAGGCGGTAACGTCCTTTGAGCCCTTGACTGGAGGAATGGCCGCGGCGTTGCCATATGTCGACACCTTCGTCAGCGGACATTCGTTGCGAGCGTTGGAGGATGTGGTGCGGGCGATTCAGGCTTCCGCCGTTGACCGCGCACCGAGAAGTCAGCCTGCTGCTAAGCACATAGGCTTAAGCCATGCTCAGCGTTGAGGATTACCGCGCCCAAGTATTGACCGGGGTCAAGGCGCTGGCACCCATTGAGATGCCACTTCTTGATGCCCATGGCTGCGTGCTAGCCATCGAGGTGTCGGCTCCTTGGCCACTGCCCTCCTTCGACAACTCCTCGATGGATGGTTACGCGGTGGTCGCGGCTGACCTAGTCGGCGCCTCCAGCGAGCACCCGGTGCAACTAAGAGTGATTGACGATGTGCCGGCGGGCTTTCGAGCCACCGAGGTGGTGGTGCCGGGGGTCGCGATCCGCATCATGACCGGAGCGCCGATGCCTGACGGCGCCGATGCGGTCGTGCCGGTTGAGAAAACCGACGGTGGCACTGACCTAGTGCAGGTAACTGAGCCGGTCAGTCTTGGTGCGAATATCCGGTTGGTTGGGGAGGATGTGTTGCTGGGTGATGTGGTCATGTATCCGGGCACCTACCTCACCGCGCGGCAGTTGTCACTCCTTGCCTCAGTGGGCAAGGGATCGGTGCTGGTGCATCCGAAGCCGCGGGTGGTGGTGCTTTCAACTGGCAGTGAACTTGTCGAGCCGGGCACTGAACTTCGCCGGGGGCTAATAACCGATTCCAATAGCTACCTACTTGTGGCGGCGGTGCAGGAGGCGGGTGCGGTGGCTTTTCGGGTGCCGCCGGTGATTGACGATGAGGGTGTCTTCATGTCGACCTTGGAAGATCAATTGCACTTCGCGGATCTGATCATCACCAGTGGCGGCGTGAGCATGGGGGCGTACGACACCGTCAAGGCCGTTTTGAGTAGGTTGGGTACGGTCACGTTTGCGAAAGTCGCAATGAACCCGGGAATGCCCCAGGGCTATGGGCGCATTGGCCCGAGTGCCACGCCAATCATCACCCTCCCAGGCAATCCGGTTAGCGCATATGTGTCATTTGAGACGTTCGTGCGCCCGGTTATTCGGACAATGCAGGGGCACCAGGATATTGACCGGCCGTATGTGCAGGCAATTTGCGAGGTGGAGCTGGCCTCGCCACCGGCGAAGCGCCAGTTCGTGCGTGCCAAATTCGGTGGCGCTGACAAGGCAACGGTCACCCCGGTGCGCGGTCAAGGCTCCCATGCGGTGGGTGGGCTCTCGGCGGCCGATTGCTTCATCGTGGTTCCGGCCGGGCAAGCGGCCGTGGCCGCGGGCACTACCGTTGACGTCATCGATCTAAGGAATTGGTGACCATGGCGGAGAAATCCTTCACGCATTTAAATGACCAAGGTGACGCGAAGGTGGTTGACGTCAGCGCGAAGGAAGTCACCGTGCGCTCAGCAACCGCACGCGGGCAGGTTTCAATCTCGGCAGAGGTCGTGAGCATGCTGCGCGGTGCTGGCGTTCCAAAAGGTGACGCCTTAGCGGTCGCGCGCATCGCCGGAATTCAAGGGGCCAAGCGCACCTCGGATCTCATCCCGCTCTGCCATCCGATCGCGATTCATGCGGTGGAGGTGGAGTTAGTGGTAGTTGACGCTGGAGTGGAAATCACGGTCACGGTGCGCACGGCTGATCGCACCGGGGTCGAGATGGAAGCCCTCACCGGGGTTTCGGTGGCGGCTCTTGCCCTGATCGACATGGTCAAAGGGGTGGATCGCATGGCATCGATTGCCGGCGTCGAGCTTGTGGAAAAGCAGGGGGGCCGCTCGGGGCATTGGGTGCGCGGCCAGTGAGTTACCGAGCCTTAGTTGTCACGGTTTCAACACGCACCGCGGCCGGTGTTTGGCAGGACACTTCCGGCCCCATCCTGGTCGCGGGTTTGCAAAATCTGGGCTTGTTGGTCGAGGGCCCGGTAGTCGTGGCCGATGGTGACCCGGTCGGCGTGGCGCTACGTTCTGGGATCGACTCAGGATTTGACCTGATCGTGACCACCGGCGGCACCGGGCTCAGCCCTACCGATCACACCCCCGAACAGACGGCGCCGCTTCTGGATCGCCAGATCCCCGGGCTCTCGGAGGTTATCCGGGCTCGGGGCATCGCCGCCGGCGTCGCAACCGCGTCCTTATCCCGGGGACTAGCGGGCCTGGCCGGGCGCACCTTGATCATCAATACGCCCGGGTCCGCTGGTGGGGCCCGTGATGCTGCCGTGGCCCTTGAGCCGACCTTGCTCCATGCCTTGGATCAGATCCGGGGCGGCCAGCACCAGGGGTCCTGACTCGCAACCCGGTGCTCACTCCCGGATCGAGTGCTACTGGCAAACTCGTTCACTATCCGTTCACCATTTGTTAAAGCATTGGTTTCTCATTGCGGGCAATTCGGAAACATGGGTTCACAACACTTGACCTATGGCGGATTTGTCGCAGATGGAGCTTCGCGACCTACAGTCGGCGGCTACCTCACATCGTGGCGATCGGGTATTCACCAGGACGGTAGCGGGGGCGGCTTTCACCTCCTTGCTGGTGCTCGCGGGGATTGCGATCTTCCTAGGGCTGCAGGCGGTTCCGGCATTTCAGACCCAAGGCTGGGCGTTCCTTACGACAACGGGCTGGGATATCAACACCACCCCGCCGACCGTGGGCATCTTCGGCATGCTCTATGGCTCGGTGCTGCTTGCGGTCATCGGCTTGGTGATTGCGATACCTGCTTCGCTACTACTTGCCATTTTCATGGTGTTCTTATCTCCGCCTCGGCTTGCGAAAGTACTCACCAACCTGATCGACCTGATGGCAGCAATCCCATCGGTGATTTTGGGCTTGTGGGCTTTCTACATCCTTAACCCGACGGCCGAAGAGTGGCAGGTGCTGCTCAACAAGTACCTCGGGTGGATTCCGATTTTCGAGAATACTTCGGGCAACTTCCTGGGAACCCCGTTCATCGCCGGGTTTGTGCTTGCGATCATGATGATTCCGATTATCACCGCGGTCACCCGAGAGGTACTAAGTCGTACGCCCCCGGATCTCATCAATGCATCAGAGGCGCTTGGTTGCTCACTTTGGACGATGCTTCGATACGTGGCTCTGCCTTATGGGCGGGGCGGCATTGTTGGCGGAGTGATGCTGGGCCTTGGGCGTGCCCTCGGAGAGACGATCGCGGTATTCTTCGTCCTCAAGATTGTCTTTGAGACCAACTGGGACAAAATCATTGAGTCAGGTGGCGGTTCGGTCGCGACCCTCATTGTGAGCCGCTTCGGTGAGGTCTCCGGCCCCCTCGAATTGCAGTTGTTGTTAGCGGCTGGCTTTTTCCTTTTCGTCATGACCCTAATCGTTAATGTCATCGCAAACTTAATCGTAAGCCGGACAGGACGGTTGCAAAAATGAGCACCACAACCTTCAATCCGGCGACCTCAGTGCAGTTGGAGCAGCAAAAGTCCATGCGCCCCTGGCGCAAGAAGCCAACCAAATTCACCATGGCGGTGACCTTGGCGGTGGTCATTCCGGCCCTCATTGTCGCGGCCCTTTATCTAACGAGCGACATCCCGGTGCCGATCTTGCTGGTAGTCATCTACTTGCCCCTACAGCTGATTGCATCAGGAATTGCTGCTTGGGCCACGAAGGGAACTCGCGGTGTCGCTGACTCCGTAATTATCGTGAATGCCATTGGTGCAAGCCTATTCACTGTGATCGTCTTGGTATCCGTTATAGGGTCACTGATCGTTCGCGGTTTTCGGGCCCTTAGTCCGCACTTCCTCTTCCAGAACAGCGTCTACATCAGTCCAAGCACGCCATTGGATTACGGCGGTATCGGACACTCACTGGTTGGGACGCTGCTCATCGTTTTCATCGCATCGCTAATCTCAGTGCCGATCGGTATCGCTACCGCGGTGTATATAACCGAAGTCCGTGGACGCGCGGTTCCCTATGTTCGCTTTTTTGTGCAGGCCATGAGTGGTGTGCCATCCGTGGTTGCGGGCCTATTCATTCTGACAATCGTGGTGGCAACAGGGGTGTTCAATCAGAGTGCGTTTGCGGGCGGACTGGCCTATGCAATCTTGATGCTGCCGACGGTCGCCAGAACTGCCGAGGAGGTGCTCAAGTTGGTGCCCGATGACCTGCGAACCGGGGCGCTGGCGCTGGGTTCCACGAGGGCTAGAACTGTCCTAAGGGTGGTGATCCCGGCCGCCCGTACCGGCATAATCACGGCGGTTATTCTGGGGGTGGCTCGAGTAATCGGTGAAACTGCTCCGCTGCTGTTGGCGGCTGGCAATAACGACCAGACCGTGGTGAATCCGTTCGGCTCGCCGATCTCTTCGGTGCCGACCTATATCTTCAACAACGTTGCCCTGCCGTATCCCGATGCGGTTTCGCGGGCATGGGGAGCGGCCTTAGTCCTCATTATTCTGGTAGCCATTTTGTTCACCCTAGCTCGCGTCATCGGGCGTGGGCGCGTCGGACGATAGGAAGCGAAGCCCATGTCAACTGCTGAGTTTGAGGATGTTATGGACCTAGATATTCAAGGTGTTGAGGCTTCAACAGTCCACCCGGCGGGCCCAACAGAGATGGAGTCGCGTGACCTCAGCGTGTGGTTCGGCCAGCGGAAGGTGCTGGAAGGCGTCAACATTGCCTTCCCGAAGAACACGGTGACTGCGCTGATCGGCCCATCAGGTTGCGGCAAGTCGACCTTCATCCGAACCCTGAACCGCCTACATGAACTCATACCGGGAGCCGCCTTAGCTGGGTCGGTACTTTATGAAGGCAAGGACATCTACGACGCTGCCGTGGATCCGGTACATATTCGCCTGCAAATCGGCATGGTCTTCCAAAAGCCAAACCCGTTCCCCAGCATGACTATCCGCGGCAATGTGCTGTCCGGCTTGAAGTTATCGGGAATGAAGCGTGATAATCACGACGAGATTGTCGAAGAGACCCTCACCGCAGCCGGCCTGTGGAACGAGGTGAAGGACCGCCTAGGCAATGCGGCCGGCGACCTGTCCGGCGGGCAGCAGCAGCGACTGGTAATTGCGCGTGCGTTAGCTGTCCAGCCACATGTGCTTTTGATGGATGAGCCGTGCTCGGCTTTGGATCCGGCGTCGACCTTGAAAATCGAGGAGACGATTCGCGGGCTCGCCAAAGAGGTCACCATCATCATCGTCACGCACAACATGCAACAGGCCGTGCGCGTCTCCGACTACACCGCTTTCTTCTTGGCCGAAGAGGGCACCCCTGGCCATGTGGTGGAGCAGGGTGCGACCACGGAGATATTCGGTAATCCGCAGGAACAGCGCACCTTGGATTACGTAAATGGCAGATTCGGTTAACCCGCTGTTCACCTATACATGAATTGTTCACCAAAAAGTCCATCGCCCGTCAGCATCACTACAGCGATGATTCACAAGGGTTGATTAGCCTGAGGGGGTAAAGTTACGTCTAACCAAAAGGAGCAAATAGTGCGTCGCTCAATCGCGATTCTAGCTAGTAGTGCACTCGCGGCCGGTACGGTCGCGTTGGCCGCACCAGCCCAGGCTGCCGTGACAATCTCAGGCGGCGGGGCTTCTTTCCCGAATGTTTTCATGCAGCAGTGTGCCGCAGATTTCAATGGGTCGCAGAGCAACTTCACGGTGTCTTACACCTCCACCGGGTCCGGTACCGGCAAGGGCAATTTCACCAAGGGCACATTCGTCTATGCGATGTCCGATTCGGCTTACGCCTCAGGCGCACCGACATTCGGCTGGGAGTACATCCCGGCGATCGGTGGCGCGATAACCGCCCCGATCAACCTCAAGAATGCCACCACCGGCCGCACGCTGGGCTCATCCATCCAGCTCAGGCAGGTGACGTTGGCGAAAATCTTCTCGGGTGCCATCACAACCTGGAACCACCCGGAGATCCTCAAGGACAACCCACGCATTGCCAAGTCCCTGCCGGCGACATCGATAACGATTTCGTACCGGTCAGATGCCTCCGGTACGACGAATAACTTCCTCCAGCACCTGAACGCTTGGGCACCGACCATCTTCCCGAAGGTGCAAGATGACATGGGCACCGCGTTCCCAGGTGGCAAGCCGCCGGCCAACTCGGTCCCCGGCAAGGGCAACTCGGGCGTGATGGCGAATGTGCTCGCCAAGGAGGGCACCATCGGCTACGTAGACCTAGGCGATGCCAAGGGTTACCCATCAGCGCGGATCCAGAATGCCAATGGTGAGTTCATCGCTCCGTCATCTGCCTCCGCCGCAAAGAACCTGGCGAATCAGACTGCGGTTGGCATCGACGGCTGGGTAACGCTCAACTACAAGTTAGCGGTTTCGGGTGCCTACCCAATCGCGATCTTCAGCTACGGGCTGGCCCGGACGGATGGTAAAGGCCCCAACGGGCTGGGTGTGCGTCAGTTCTTCGACTATGTGCTGCAGAAGTGCGGTCCGTCCCGCGCTGCATCCCTTGGTTATGTACCGGTCGCCGGCAAGGTGCTTGCCACGGCAAAGACGTTGGTAACAAAGATCTCCTAGCAAGTCTCGGTAGCAACAACGAAGCGAAAAGGTGCGGGCGATGCCTCGGAGAGTTACGACAATCCGGGGCATCGTCCTCGCTGGTTTCCTAACCGTTTTTCTAGCAGGTTGTACGCCGCCGATGCCCCCGGATGTGCTAGCGGCTCGCGCTGAAGCCCAAGTGGCTTGCGGCACCGGCGAGGTGCGGGTAAGCGTGCCAACCGGATTCAGCGGGGCGATGGATGCGGTTGGGGCCGCACTGACCTCGGTGTGCCCGGATGAGACCGTACTTGAGGTGCCGGTAGACGAATCCGCGCCGCTGGCCTTGGTCGACAAGACGCCCTCGCAGGCAGACAGTGATGAGTACAAGGCAACTTCTTGCCCCAATGACCCAGTCATCGCGGTTCCAGCATTTGCCTACCCCGTGACTTTGGCCTACAACGTTGTTGGGCTCGAGGGCCTGCTGATGACGCCCCAGATTGTGTCGGGGATTCTCAGTGGTGCGATTACCTCCTGGGAGGACCCACTGTTGTTGGAGGCAAACCCGGACTTTGATTTGACCCTGTTGCCCGAGATCGCCCTAATGTCCATCGACGCACCCCAAGGGGATGTCGAAGCGATGACAACCTGGCTAAACCAGCAAGACCCGGCAACATGGCCGCAAGGCAAGGTTGGGGTGCTGGAGATGGGCCAAAAGTTCGCATCGCAAACCGATCTGCTCACCGAGATGCTGGCGGTCGAAGGTTCAATTGCGGTACTGCCGATCTCGGTGGCGTACAACAATATTTTGGCTACCGCAAACTTGCCGGTTAAGGGCACCGATGCCAACGGCCAAGAAGTTGACACAGTCGTCACCACCGACGACGTGCAGCTCTACAAGATCGGCTCCGGCGCCGCCACGGTGACAAAAGATGCGAGCGGCAATCTTTTTGCCAGCCCAGCAACGGGTGGGTTCCCGGTTGACGGCAACTTTGATATCGCATCATCGAAGATCATGATGGTCGAAGGTGCACCACTTGTGGGTTGGCCGGTACTTGGGTATGCGCACCTTTTGATCTGCGATAACCCGGCGGATCCGTTGCCGCTGCTCTTTGCCCAGTATCTGGTTCGTCTTGCCGGGCAGGGCTCACTTGAGTCATTCGGCTTGACCCCAATGCCAGAGCCAATTCGAATTCAGACGTTCGGCCCGCTCAAGGTCGTTGTCAACGTGGACGGTGATGCAGCACCGAGTGCGTCGCCGGTCGCTAGTTAGCAGGTAACCAAGCTAAGGCGCTCGCCCTGCCTCTAGGGTGGGGGCCATGGAAGAGCGAAGTAAGGGCATCCAATTACCTCGCTGGTACGTCAAAGCGATCTGGTACGCCATTTTCGCAGTCACGTTGTCAATCGCTGGCTGGTACGTCGCCCTCCAACTGACGGACCTGATGGTCACGGTTGCCATCTGCTTCTTCTTGGCATTTTGCATTGAACCAATCGTCAACAGACTCGCGGCCCGCGGTTGGCGGCGCGGCCTGGCGACTTTATTCGTCTACGTGGTTGGCATCGGTGCTGTTTCGGCATTCTTTGCTCTCTTCGGGCTGGTCTTCTTCCAGCAGGTCGTTGCCCTAATTTCCGAGATTCCCAACCTCTACGACGGAATCCGAGGTTTCTTCGACGAGACCTTCTCCATCACCTTGCCTGAGCCGTCGGTGCTGATGGATCAGTACCTAAATGACGCCGTCACGCTCTTAGCCAATGGCGTGATCGGTGTGATCAATACCTTCCTAGGGGTGGTATTCGGGGCCCTTACGGTGCTACTTGTTACTTTCTACCTGGTGGTTGATGGCCCCCGCTTTCGCAGCGTGGTTTGCTCCTTGTTCTCCCAACGTAGGCAGCGTGAGATCTTGGCCGTCTGGGAGGTGGCGATTGATAAGACTTCAAGTTACATGGTCTCCAGGTCGGTGCTGGCCTTGGTTTGCGGTTCCACGACCACCGTCTTCTTGTTGATAATCCAGGTGCCGAATGGGTTGGCGCTCGGCATTTTTACCGGATTGGTCTCGGCCTTCATCCCGACAATTGGCACCTATATTGGCGGGGTCTTGCCGGTCGCGGTGGCTTTCGGAGCGAGCCCGATCCAAGGGATCGCCACCTTGGCGTTCATCTTGGCCTACCAGCAAGTGGAAAACCTAACGATCGAGCCTCGGATCTCAGCTAAGGCGATGGAATTGAATACCGCCGTTTCATTCTTAAGCGTTTTAGCCGGTGCTGCGGTCCTGGGGCCGGTGGGAGCCTTCTTAGCGCTGCCATTTGCGGCAACACTGAAAGCCTTTGTCGGTACCTATCTGCGCCGCACCGACGTCGTTGCCTCGAAACTTACCGATGGCAGTGACCAGCCTTAGCTTCAGATGAATATCACCTGTGCGCCTTCGGTGAGTTCGATAAAGGCGCCGGCATTGATAATGCCCTCAACGCCGTCATATAGATCATCGATTGTCACGTGATTCATGTCGGCGCTCATCTGGCACGCCCAAAGGTGCCCGCCGGATGCCGTGATGAGATCCAGAAATTCCGGCACTTCGGGCACATCAAGGTCGGCGATTGATTTCTTCATCATCTTGGTTGCCATTGCTGTCATGCCGGGCATCGGCATCAGGGCCTGCGGAATATGGGTTGCCGGATTGCCCATCGGGACGAACTTTAGGTGCTCCATTCGGCCCTTGGTGATCATCTCGAAGCCCCAGAAGGTGAAAAACATGTGGACTTCGACCCCCTCGCCGAGGGCGGCATTTCCCAGGATCAGCCCAGGGTAGGCCATATCAAGGTTGCCTTTTGAGCAGATGATTGCCAACTTGCGGCCCGACTCTTCGTGCCTTTCTAAGGCCGGAATTATCGTCTCTTGGGTTTCTATAACTTCACTGGCCATTGTCATTATTCCTCCCCGGGGTCAGACGCAGCCGTGCGGTTTGGGCAGGCCAGCGATGTATGCCATCTTCTTGGCGGGTTTCTTGGGGAACAGCACGAACATCTGCTTGGTGTCGAACCCGCCGGTGTTAGTGATCCGGCGAATAGTGGGTGTCTCACCTTGGACCTTGAAGTCATCGCGCAGGAAGTGAATTACCCGCCAATGCTCATCTGTCATCTCAATCTCGATGGCCGCGGCCAGAGCTGCAGCACGGGTTTCGTCCCATTGGTCATACTCGGTCATGAAGCCTTCATCATCGACGCTCACTTCACGGCCGCTAATAGTTGTGGTGGGCATTGTTCGTCACTCCTTCTCTTTTCCGGACATTGACATGAGTACAGGAACCGGCATGGAATGGCCGGGCATCAAGATGTTCCAGTAGGTCCATCGAAAAGCCAACTTGCCGATGGTTTGGTGAAGGCGCCCGGCAACGGGGTTACGTAGGTGATGTTCACCCTGTCGCGCATGCCCTTGTTGGTAAAAAACGCATCCGATAAAAATGCGAATTCAAGGGGGGCCACCGGGCACTTGATCGGCATGTCCACGATATTGATAACAAGCTTGCCGCCCGGCCACGACTTTAATTTCTCGGCGAGGGCGATTGAACCCTCGTAGGTATAGAACTCATGAATGCTCTTACGCCACTCGCCTTAGAGCATCCCAGGTGTTTGATCTGGCCGTGGGATGCTCTTATTGAGGAACTTACGACGTGACCTAGTGACCTCATCGGGTTGGTAGGTACCAAATGGGGTGAAAATGAAACCCGGTTGATAATGGTGGGCGTCATCGGCATCAACGACGGTAATCGACCATTGGCTGCCCGGCAGCGCTTTGCGAAGCTTGTTCGCGGTCATGGTGCCCGCTGTGCCACCCCCGAGAATCAAGATATTTCTCATACCCCCAAGGGTATTAAGGGGAAATTGCGGCAAGCAGTGCCGAATTACCCGACTGTTAGGGACTTTTGGCGTGAATTCGGCCACCCAAAATAGGTTGCGCTGGGTTATCCGGGATAACGTCGTGATCACCGTTTATTGCTGAGGAGTCAATCATGTTGAAGAAGGCGCTCGTTGGGCTCGCACTCGCAGCCGCCATATCAGGCACCGTTGGGTTTGCGCAGGCGGCTCCGGGTGGGGTGACTTTGACATCGGCTGAACTGACCAAGTGGGGGTTCCCGAAGAAACCAAATGTAGTTGCGTGGTCACCGGGTACCGCGAAGATTTCGGCACATCAGGCACCTGCTGGTCAGGATGTGGTAATCACCGGGGTGGCGCCGGACTATGCGCCCGTCGGTCAGGTGCTGACCATGAGTCGCTTTGTTGCCGACGACCATAATGGTGACGGCACTATGAAAGCCTTGAATATCACTACCACCGTGAATGCTAATCGGTTATTCACTTTGCATTTTCAACTCGGAACCGTGGGCACCTTCGGCTATGAAGTCGGCTACGCAACCACCGGTATGAGCCCGGAGCGGATCGCCTTCCAATTCCAGTTCACCACCACCGGAGCCAAGGGTCCGGGGGTGGCGGTGTCGGCCAAGCCGGTCACCCTTAACTCAAAGCAATTGGCTGCCGCTGGATTCACCAAGACCGCCAATGTTGTGGGCTGGGGTGGCACCGCGAAGCTGTCGGCATCCAATGTCGGCGTTGGTGAGTCGGTCACGCTCGCTGGCCGGGCCCCCTCGTACGTGAAAGCGGGTTCGGTTTTGTCACTTGAGCAGTTTGTGGCAACCGACAAAGTCGGGTCGGGACAATTCGTCGTGATCCCAGCTGTGACAGCAACCGTCGGCAGTGATGGGAAGTTCACCGTGACCTTTACCCCCCTGAGCGGTACCCATGGTTACACGTTCGGCGTGGGGCAGAACTTCGAGTGGATTGGCACGGAGTTCCAGGTCACCGCTGGCTAGGAGTCACAGGGCCGGAGCAAGCCCGGTTAAGGCGCACTCGACATTGGAGTTCCCTGCTGTGAACGACGGGTTGTTCGTCCTTGCGATTGATCGGACATCCCCACGGCCTGCCGAACTCGCGAATTCCTCAAGTATTTAGTGTTGGGGTGGCCGTGAACCGATCCCAGGAGGCTTTGATCTCGGCTTCAGCTTCGGCGCGTCCCACCCAGGTGGCACCTTCGACACTCTTGCCGGGCTCTAACTCCTTATACACCTCGAAGAAGTGCTGAATTTCGAGTCGATCGAACTCCGGGACATGGTGGATGTCGCGTAGGTGCTCCACGCGTGGGTCACTCGCTGGTACGCAGAGCACTTTGTCATCGCCACCGGCCTCGTCGGTCATCCGGAACATTCCGACGGCCCGGCACCTGATCTGCACTCCCGGGAAGGTGGGTTCGCCGAGCAGAACTAGAGCGTCCAGCGGGTCGCTGTCGAGCCCTAGGGAGTCTTCGATGAACCCGTAATCATGGGGGTATCTGGTCGAGGTGAACAGCATGCGATCAAGGCGAATCCGGCCGGTCACGTGGTCGATTTCGTATTTATTGCGGCTACCGCCGGGGATCTCGATTGTGACGTCGAAGGTGAGAGGTTGCATGTGACGTAGTCTCTCCTATTGTGGGTAGAAGAGGGCAATCGCAACCGCGCTGGCTGTCGTCTGGCCCAGGGTGGTCGTCTGGCCCAGGGTGGCTGACCGGCACTGGGGCGGCCGGCTTAGCCCTTGCGCTGTTGATCGGCTCGGTGCTGGCCCCAGCGGCTGCGGCCAACCCCATCCCACCGGCCGGCCCGGTCCTTGGCCCCACCACGGTGGTCGGCTCCAAGGCACCGGCTCCGAGCCCGGCCGGTATTCAAAAAGCCACGGCCCGGGTACTTGCCAGCGGTGCACTAGGTGCGTTCAGTGCACTAGTGGTAGATCCCGCGACCGATCAGGTGCTGCTCGAGGTCAACGGCGATAAACCCCGGATTCCGGCGTCAACCATCAAGTTGTTGACCGCCGCCGCCGCCCTTGAAGTGCTCGGCCCCAGAACCCGACTAGCGACCAAGGTGATGCGCGATGGCAACACCATCACCTTGATTGGTGGCGGTGACACCTCGTTGGTGCGCGCCCACGGTGGTGACCCACTTGCCGGTGGCGCGGCATCCCTTAGAGCACTCGCTGATCTGACGGCAGCGGCGTTACCGGACCAACCGGTGCAACTTGTTTATGACGACTCTTTGTTCACCGGGCCAGTTACCGGCCCGAATTGGCCGCGGAATGCAGCGCGCCTAGGGATAGCAGCACCTGTTAGTGCCTTGATGGTTGGTGAAGGCCGGGTGCGGCCGGGTGCGCTCTCCCGGGTCGCGGACCCGGCTAAGCAAGCCGCTGATGCCTTTGCGGGCTACCTGGAAAAATCCGGGGTGCAAGTGACTAGGACCACCGCGGGCAAGGCGACAGCGGGTGCAGCCGAAATCGCCCGGGTTGAGTCCCCGCCGGTGGCTGACCTAGTCGAAGAGCTATTAACCGAGTCGAATAACGACATTGGTGAGTCACTTGCCCATCTGGTAGGTGGGGCGACCGGGGCTGGTGCTTCATTTTCTGGTGGCGCGAGGGCGGTGACAGCGTCCTTGAAGGCATTGGGCTTGCCGACCACGGGTCTTGTTGTTGCCGACGGCAGTGGGCTATCGAGCAGCGATCGGGTCTCGGTCGAAACCTATGGTGCATTGCTCGCAGCAGTGGCGCGAAACACCAACCCGGATCTTTCGGCAATTGGATCTGGGTTACCGGTCGCCGGAGCCACCGGCACATTGGCCAACCGCTTTCTATCTGGACCAACGAAGCGTGGCGCCGGCTACGTGCACGCAAAGACCGGTTCACTAACTGGAGTTATCGGCTTGACCGGCACGGTAAAAGATGCGGATGGTCGAGTACTTGTTTTCTCGATTCTCGCCAACGATGTGAAGAGCCTTGGTGCTGCGAGAAATTCAGTGGATTTATTCGCAACGAAACTAGCGAAGTGCGGGTGTTCAGGATGACGGTCACGGTGACGCTGCTTCCGGTAAATCAGTTCGATCACTTTTATCGTGGTGGTGATCGCATTGGCGTGCTTCGCCATGGCCCCGGTGGTCCGAGTCGGCCTGAGGAGTGGATTGGGTCCACAACTGCGCGCTTTGGGCAAGCGCCACAGGGATACAGCGTGTTACCTGACGGCCGGCTGCTAGTCGAGAAAATCGATGACGACCCGCTCGCGTGGCTTGGTCCAGACCACGTCGCCCGTTACGGATCAAGTACCGAAGTGCTCGTGAAGTTGCTTGATCTAGGTCAAAGGTTGCCGGTTCACCTGCATCCAAATCGAGCATTTGCTAAGACCCACCTCGGGTTGGCGCACGGCAAGACCGAAGCTTGGTACGTACTTGATGCGCCGGTGGGCGCTGAGGTCGGCGTTGGATTCAAGGATGCGATGACCCTTGATCAGGTTTCGTCTTGGGTTCGCGAGCGCGATAGTTCGGCGCTGCTTGGGGCACTGCAAACCAAGGTTGTGCACCCAGGGGATGCGATGCTCGTGCCGGCTGGCCTGCCGCACACCGTTGCTGACGGTGTTTTCGTACTGGAGTTGCAGGAGCCAACTGACCTTTCGATCCTGCTGGAGTGGCAAGGGTTTGCTGTTGACGGAGCCAAGGACGGACACCTTGATCTCGGATTCGATGTCGCCCTGCAAGCGGTTGACCTGTCAGCGGTAACGGCGGGCGACCTTGATCAACTGGTGGTCCCCGCCGCGCAAATCCAAGGCGCTGGGCTGGTATCGATAATGCCCGCGCAGGCAGATCCGTATTTCAGGGCGCAGCGGATCGATACCTCGGCCGGCCGGGTGAATGTCGATGCGGGGTTTGCGATCGTGCTGGTGACCGAAGGCAGCGGAGTTCTTGGCACGGACCTGGGTTCATTTGAAGTTGCGCGTGGCGATGTCGCGCTCGTGCCATTTGTGGCCGGGGCCTGGTCACTGGAGGGCGCTGGTGTTGCCATTGCTTGCCGCCCACCGGATGCAGGCGCCCCCGATGGCCGGTAACACCTTGATCGGCGAGGCCGTTGATTGGCCGCTGGCGATCAGCACGGCGACCAGGATTGCCCCGACCGGACCGATGTTGTCGCGGCAGCAGACCCAATCGGCGGTAGCCATGCTGCGCGACCTGGCCCTCGAAGCGGTTGCGCCGGTACAGCAGGTCACCGGATTGGCCGCACCGCCCCGGTCGCGGGCCCAGGTCGTTGATCGCGCTGCATGGATTGAATCAAATGTTGCAGGTCTGCAGATCGCACTCGCGGCACTTGCCGATGAAGATGACGAAGGTGGGTTACCGAATTGGGCACGCGGTGTTGGTGCTCGTGGTTCTGCTGTGCAACTTGGACTGGTTCTAGGTTGGCTCTCTGGCAAAGTCCTTGGCCAGTACGAAGTCTTTACCGAACCCGGGCAACCGGGTCGGTTGCTTTTGGTGGCGCCGACCATTGTGCAGGTCGAGCAGCAGCTTCAAGTTCCGTCGCGGGATTTTCGGCTCTGGGTGTGTCTGCACGAAGAGACGCACCGGGTGCAATTTGGGGCAGTGCCCTGGCTCGGCGCCTACATCGCGTCGCTCGTCAACGATTTCATTGAGGAGTCCGATCTAGGCCTAGGTGAATTATTGCGCCGGGTAGTCGCGGTGCTGGGCTCGATCGCCCGTAAGGCGAGCGTGATGGAGGCGGTGCAGTCACCCAGGCAACGTGAAGTCTTCGACAAGATGACGGGTGTGATGTCGCTCCTCGAGGGCCACGCTGATGTAGTGATGGATGCTGTCGGCCCGCAGGTGGTACCGAGTGTCGCCCTCATTCGCGAACGTTTCACGGCGCGCAGGAATAGCCCCAAGGCGATCGACGCCTTAGCGCGCCGTGCCCTAGGCATGGATATGAAACTTCGGCAATATACCGATGGCGCTGCGTTCGTGCGCCAGGTTGTTGATGCGGTTGGGATGTCCGGGTTCAATAAGGTATGGGCTTCGCCGCAGGCGCTCCCGACGCGAGCCGAGATAGCAAACCCTGATGTGTGGATCAAGCGGATGGCAGGTTGATGGCGCTGGCGTGTGCGGCCACCGTGTTGATCCGTAATGCGGTTACCCGTGCGCTAAGTGCTTGTGAGCCGGGTGACCGGGTACTTGTTGCCTGCTCCGGTGGGCCTGATTCGCTCGCGCTGGCGGCGGCCACCGGTTGGGTGTCGCAGCGGCTGGGGCTTTTTGCTGGCGCGGTGCTAGTCGATCATCAGCTGCAGGAGGGCTCGGCCCAGATTGCAGCCTGGGCCGCCAAAGTATGTGAGCGCCTAGGCCTGAACCCTGCCTCGGTGGTTGCTGTTCGGGTTGACGGCTCGGGCGGGTTGGAGGCGGCGGCCCGCGATGCACGGTATGCAGCACTTACTGAATGTGCGAAGGAGCTTGACTCCAAGGTGGTTCTTCTTGGCCACACTCAAGAGGATCAAGCGGAAACAGTGCTACTGCGATTGGCTCGCGGCTCCGGGGCAAGATCTCTAGCGGCCATGGCGGAGGTCAATGGCCTGTGGCACCGTCCATTGCTGGAAATACCGCGTGCTCTCGTTCATGAGTCGGCAACGGAGGTTCTCGCTGAATTGGGAGAGCAGTCGTGGCAGGACCCCCACAACTTGGACCCGCGTTTTGCGCGCGTGCGCGCCCGCGGGCTGCTTGGCACCTTGAGCGCAGAACTCGGGCCCGGGGTGGTGGTTGGCCTAGCCCGCTCGGCCAGCATGCTGCGCGATGATGCTGATGCCCTTGACGAATTAGCCGATGCGCTATTTACCGAAGTGGTAACGATCGAGAGAAGTTCGGTTTGGGTCGCGATCGATGACCTTGACGGCATCCCGCGGGCCGTCCGCACCAGGCTTGTTCGCGCAATGTGCCTTGCGGCCGGGGTGGTACCGGGAGAGTTAAACCGCGATCAGGTGCTGGCCGTTGACCACCTCTTGAGCAACTGGACCGGGCAGGGGGCGGTTTTTTTGCCGGGGGGAGTTGAGGCGGGGCGTGCATATGACAGGCTTACTGTCATTCGACGCACCCAGTAGCGGGAGTAGAAGTTGCAGCCAGAAGATCTCGGGGCCGATCTAGCCCATGTCTTACTGACCGAGGAACAGATCAAAGACCGGATTGCGGAGCTAGCGCTGCAGATCGAGGCCGATTACGCGGATCAGGATCTACTACTGGTTGGGGTTCTCAAGGGCGCGGTGATGGTGATGGCTGATCTCGCGCGAGCGCTAAAGCGCAGTGCTGACATGGACTGGATGGCGGTTTCGTCCTACGGCTCGGGCACCAAGAGCAGTGGGGTGGTGCGGATCCTCAAAGACCTTGATGCCGATATCGCCGGCCGCAATGTGCTACTGGTCGAGGATGTTTTGGACTCTGGCCTGACTTTGTCGTGGCTGATGCGTAACCTCAGTTCGCGTGGGCCGGCCTCGGTTGAGGTATTCACCTTAATGCGCAAGCCGGACGCTATGAAGGTAGAACTCCAGGCGAAGTATGTTGGTTTTGACATCCCCAATGAATTCGTCGTCGGCTACGGCCTGGATTACGCCCAGCGGTATCGCAATCTGCGCTGTGTTGGCACCTTGGCCCCGCACGTCTACGGCGGCTAGCCCGGTAACCCAACTCAACCCAGTTTTTGCCGGGCGCGCGCACCCAGCGACCTGGGCTGGGTGGGGTCGGTGCCGGTGGCCCCGGTTCGCTCTGCGCGCAAAGGGCAACCGCGCGGGTGTGGAGTCCGCGGGCTCGTAGTACCGTCAGAAGGTGAATTTCAAGCGCCTTTTTCGGGGCCCGATCTTTTGGATCGTGCTGGCCGTCCTGCTCGTACTCCTTGGCTCCAGTTTGGTTTCTGGGCTTGGCGCCCCCGGGCAGGTCGACACCGGGGCGGCGGTCAGCGATATTCAGGCGGGCAATGTCGACACCGCGGTCATCACCGACCGAGATCAGGTACTGGATCTCACCCTCAAAGACGGAACCAAAGTACGTACGTCATACGTGACCGGGCAGGGCGTCAACCTCCAAGAGCTGCTGCAGCAGAAAGCTGATGCTGGTCAACTACCCGGCGGCTACAACGTGGTGGTGCCGAGCGAAAACCTGCTGATGACCTTGCTGGTCTCGCTGCTGCCGATCGCATTGATCGTGTTCCTGCTCTTCTTCTTCATGGGGCAGATGCAAGGCGGCGGTTCGCGCCTCATGAACTTCGGCAAGTCAAAAGCCAAAATGATCACCAAAGATATGCCGCAGACAACTTTTGCTGACGTGGCCGGGGCCGAGGAAGCCGTCGAAGAACTGCAGGAGATCAAGGAGTTCCTCGCTGAGCCAGCGAAGTTCCAAGCGGTCGGTGCCAAGATTCCAAAAGGTGTTTTGCTCTTCGGACCGCCCGGCACCGGCAAGACGCTGTTGGCTCGTGCGGTGGCCGGCGAGGCGGGCGTCCCATTCTTCTCTATT
>SYJA01000023.1 GCA_005798555.1 Actinomycetota bacterium | reverse complement strand
GCGCTCGTACTGGGCCCGCTTCTTGGACAAAATTAAGCGGCCTTCCTTGTCTTCCTTCTGGAGGACGAGGGCCTCAACGTGATCGCCCACGGACACAACCTGCCCGGGATCAACGTCGTGCTTGATGGAGAGTTCACGCGAAGGAATGACACCTTCGGTCTTGTAACCGATGTCGAGAAGGACTTCGTCGCGGTCAACTTTGACGACCGTGCCTTCGACTAGGTCACCGTCATTGAAGTATTTGATGGTCTGATCGATGGCGGCTAGGAAATCCTCAGCCGAGCCGATGTCGTTAATTGCTATCTGCGGACTTGTCATTACTGGGGTGGATGTCATGGAGTAAAAGGCTCCGGTGGATAAGGATGCAAGAAACACAATCCGGCGGCGATACCCGCCGGTGCCCAAGTCCGGACCCGACCGGGCCTAAACCAGTGAACTTGCGTGACCCACTAGGTCTGGGGCCTCGCTCCTGCGTGTAACCCGCTCAGGATACGCCACCTCGACGAGCCTTCGGTCCACCGGGGCACTCCTAATGGGCGGCCGCGTCCCAGGAAGAGCCAAATCCAATGGAGACGTCCAGCGGGACAGCCAATTGCGCCGCACCGGCCATCGCCTCCCGAACCAACTTCTCCACGAGGGCTCGCTCGCCGGGGTAAACCTCGAGTACGAGTTCATCATGGACCTGAAGGAGCATTCGGCTCTGCAACCGCGAAGACTTAAGTGCCGCATCGACACCAAGCATCGCCAGTTTGACGATGTCCGCGGCAGTGCCCTGAATCGGGGCATTCAAGGCCATACGCTCGGCCATTTCGCGCCGCTGCCGGTTTTCGCTGTTGAGATCCGGTAGATACCGGCGCCGGCCAAACATCGTTTGCGTGTAGCCAGTTTGGCGCGCGCTTTCGACCACCACGGCTAGATAATCGCGCACCCCACCAAATCTGGTGAAGTACTCGTTCATCAGTGCGCCGGCCTCCGGTGGGCCGATCCCCAACTGCTGGGATAACCCGAACGCCGACAGCCCATAGGCCAAGCCGTAGGACATGGCCTTGGTACGTCGCCGCATTTCCGGGTCCACCGCTGCGGGCGCCACCCCGAATACCCGGCTGGCAACCGTGGTGTGCAGGTCCTCGCCGCTGATGAAAGCGTCAATGAGGCCGGCATCTGCGGAGGCATGAGCCATGATGCGCATCTCGATTTGGCTGTAGTCAGCCGTGAGCAGGCCTTCATACCCCGCACCCACAACGAAGCACTCCCGAATTTTTCGTCCCGCCTCCGTCCGGATCGGGATATTCTGCAAATTCGGATCAGTACTCGAAAGTCGACCGGTCGTGGTCGTCGTCTGATTAAAAGTGGTATGAATTCGGTTGCTGGCGTCGGCAAGTGGCAGGAGGCCATCCACGGTCTGCCTAAGTTTTGACCGATCCCGCCAATTGAGTAGTTGCTCGATCAACGGGTCATTGGTCTGCGCATAGAGCGACTGAAGTGCCTCCGCGTCGGTCGTAAAGCCGGTCTTGATCTTCTTCGTCTTAGGCAGGCCACGTTCGGTGAAAAGCACCTCTTGGAGTTGCTTAGGAGACCCCAGGTTGAACGGACGCCCAACAATTTCATGCGCCCGAGTCTCCGCTGACCGCATTGCCGCACCGAACTGCGCCGACAGCCCCGCTAGGGCCTCGATATCGACGGCGATCCCGGCGTGTTCCATGCGGGCGAGCACATCTACCAACGGCAACTCAATTACCTCTAGAACTTTGAGCGCTTCTTCTTGCTTGAGCGTCTGCGTTAAGGCCACTGTCAACTCACCGATAACCACGGCTTGGTCGGCGAGGCCGGCATGTGATTGCACGTCGTCAAAACTCAATTGCTCAGTTGAGGCCTCGGCAAGTAACTCGCGCCCAAGGAGCCGCTGAGCCACGTCTGCCAGCACGAAGGAGCGCTGTCCGGGCGCAGCAACATATGCAGCTAGAGCGGTGTCAAACGTCAACCCGTTTATATTTGACCCCGCACACGCAACCGCCAACGCCGGGCCTTTGGCGTCGTGCGCGAATTTGGCGATGCTGGGGTCCGCCAGCCAGTTGAGAACCGCAGCACCTGCCACCTGCTCCCCGGTTTCGATAACCGCCGAGGTCCCGGCTGAATCGACAATGCCGACCGCGGCCAGAACCCCCACCCCACGGCCCCAGTGGCCGGCGAAGGCCACCGCACATGGTGGCCTCAGGGCAGCCAACCAGGGGCCCACCTGCGCGCCGGTGCGCACCGGTGCGGTACTCCTCGCTACCGCTGCACTCGAACCGGCACCTGCTTCGCCACCTGCGGTTTTCGTCGCTGCTTTTCTTCGTTCCGCGAAAAGTCGGTCCCGCAGCGTGCGAAATTGCAGGGCCTCGAAGATCTGCTCAACCGCATCGGCATTCCACGGTCGCAGCTCGCAGGCCGCAACTTCGAGGTCGATTGGCACATTGGCGCGCAGTGTCGTTAGGTCGCGGTTGCTGATGACCTGCGGCAGCACCGCGCGCAATGCCGCACCGGCCTTACCCGGTACTTCGTCAACATGGTCGATCAACCCAGCAAGGGAGCCATACTCATTGATCCACTTCGCGGCGGTCTTCTCGCCAACACCTGGAATCCCTGGCAGATTGTCACTTGGATCACCTCGGAGCGCTGCGTAATCCGGGTACTGCGCAGGGCTTAGCCCGTAGCGCTCCTGAACCGAATCCGGGGTCATCCGGGCTAGGTCCGAAACCCCCTTTTTCGGGTACAGCACCGTGACTTCCGGGGCCACCAAGGCGAAGGCATCACGGTCACCGGTCACAATGAGAACCTCACCGCCGGCGCGCAGGGCCCGCCCGGTCAAGGTTGCGATCACGTCATCGGCTTCGAACCCCTCGCATTGAACAGCAGGGATCCCCATCGCCCGGACAACTTCTTGGATTAAGTCAACCTGTCCTTTAAACTCTGGCGGGGACGCGGCCCGGTTGGCTTTGTATTCGGGGAACGCCTCGGAACGAAAAGTGTGTCTAGAGACATCAAAAGCCACCGCCACGTGCGTCGGCAGTTCATCTCGAAGCACATTGATCAGCATCGACGTAAACCCGTAGACCGCATTGGTGGGCTGACCGGTTGTGGTGGCGAAATTCTCGACGGGCAGGGCGTAAAAAGCCCGATAGGCAAGTGAATGGCCATCAAGTAACAACAGCCGAATCTTTGACATTTCTTGATCCTAAAGGCGCCGAGTGATCCGGGAGGGCTGCCCGTGCCGATTGGTCATACAGTTTGCTCATGAGTGAGCAGGACGCAAGCGAAATCCCGTCAATCAGTCAGATGATCGGCGGCGGCGGCGGCGCACTTGCCGTGCGGATGAACATTGTTGTCACCGAAGCTGTACCTGGCCGGGTAGTGGCGACGATGCCGGTCGAGGGCAATACCCAGCCTTTTGGCCTCTTGCATGGCGGTGCGAGCGCGGTGCTGGCCGAGAGCCTCGGCTCCATTGCCGGGTCCTTCCATGCGGGACCAGACCGCATGGTCGTCGGGGTTGATTTATCTTGCACGCACCACCGGGCGGTACGCACCGGCTTGGTGACCGGCGTGGCGACCCCCCTACATGAGGGCCATACCGTGGCCACCTACCACATCACTATTACCGACGAGCACGGTCACTTGGTGTGCACCGCCCGGCTAACTTGCCTCCTGCGGAAATTTCCTCGGGGTTAACCCCCCTACTAGGGGGTGGTCGGGCTATGCTGCGGACGCCCACAAGGTGACGGCGAGGGGGACTAGCATTCGAACCGGGACCAAGCCGCGGTTACTTATCGGGGTACTACTTTCCGCCATCACCGCGCTGCTTTTGCTGGCATTCGCCCCTAGTGCCGCCGCCGACGGTACCGCGGTGGTGGGCACCTTGAAGGGCCCCGACGGCGCACCGCTGGCGGGCGTCTCGCTCACGGTGGAAGGTCCAAGTTTTACCGAGGGCGCGATATCAGGGGCCGACGGCACGTTTCGCATCGAAGTCCCCAAGGGTGGCACGTATCAGTTAAGTGTTGACGAAACCTCCCTGCCTGCCGGTGTCTCCTTTAGCAAGCCGGCCGATCAGAGCCGATCGATTCTGGTCCTGTCGGGGGACAAGAGGGTGCTCTTCGCTTTCACCAGTGGCGATTTGGGTGCGGCCGGCAGCACTAGTTCCTTCACCTGGGCCCGGATCTCGCAATTGCTCATGGACGGGCTGTTCTTCGGGATCTTAATTGCCCTAGGCGCCGTGGGCCTGAACTTGATTTTCGGCACCACCGGCCTTACGAACTTCTCCCACGGTGAATTGCTGACTTTGGGTGCGTTCACCGCAATCGTCTTGAACGACTTGGGACTGAACCTAATTATTGCAGCGCCACTGGCCATCGTAGTCAGCGCGATCTTGTGGGGCTGGGGTCAAAACAAGGTGCTGTGGAAACCCCTGCGCCGCCGCAAGACCGGCCTGATCGCCAGCATGGTCGTGACCATCGGCCTGGCGATCACCATTCGCTATGTGCTACTACTCGTCTTTGGCGGGTCACCACGCAGTTACCAGCAATTTGCGGGCCAATCGGGCCTGGAGTTCGGGCCGGTAAGTGTGACCCCGAAGTCGATTGTCTTCGCGATCTTGGCGAGTCTGGCCATCGCGGCCACCGTCACGTGGCTCCAACGCTCCCGAATCGGCAAGGCCACCCGCGCGGTCTCCGATAATCCGGCCCTGGCCTCGGCCACCGGCATTGACGTCGAGCGGGTGATCTCGGTGGTCTGGATCCTCGGCGCCGGTCTTGCCGCCTTCGCCGGCATCTACCTTGGCTCCACCCAAGATGTCACCTGGAACATGGGCCAGCGCCTGCTCTTGGTGATGTTCGCCGCGGTCACCCTCGGCGGGCTCGGCACTATTTACGGCGCAATTGTCGGGGCACTGGTTGTTGGCATGTTCGTGCAGCTGTCCACCTTGTTCATCCCCACCGAGATGAAGACGGTCGGTGCGCTCTTCCTGATGATCATCATCTTGCTGGTGCGCCCACAGGGCATTCTTGGTCGTCGAGAGCGGGTGGGCTAACTCATGGATTTCTCTTTCGTCCTAGGCCAGTCCATCACTCAGGCCCTTGGCGTTACGGCGATCATCTACTGCCTTGCAGCCATGGGACTGAACCTCCAATTCGGCTATACCGGTCTGCTGAACTTTGGCCAGGTGGCCTTCGCGGCAATAGGCGCCTACTCGGTTGGCGTTGTCGTGATCAGCTTCGGCGCCAGCCTTTGGGCCGCAATACCAATTGGGCTCCTGGCTTCGGTGGCACTAGCACTTGTTTTGGGCATCCCGACGCTGCGCCTGCGGGCCGACTATCTGGCGATAGTCACCATCGCAACCAGCGAAATCATTCGGCTCATGGTGCGATCTATTGCCCTGCGCGAGACCTTCGGCGGCGCCAATGGCATCAACGGCAAGATGGGTCAGGCCTTCCATGACCTAAACCCGTTCCATGCCGATATCGATATCCCCTTCTTGACGTGGACCCGGCAGGACCTGTGGGTCGTCACCGTCGGCTGGTCCCTTATCGCGATCTTCACCCTTGCTATCTGGCTGCTGGTGCGCAGCCCATGGGGCCGGGTGGTCAAGGGCATCCGTGAGGATGAGAACGCGGTGGTCTCACTTGGCAAGAACGCCTATGTCTACAAAATGCAAGCGCTAATCCTCGGCGGTCTGCTAGGCACGGTCGGCGGCATTGTCTGGGCGGTCGCCAAGCAATCGGTCCAGCCCGATAACTTCGTGCCGGACGTCACCTTCTTTTCGTACACGATCTTGCTGCTCGGGGGCGCCGCCCGCGTCTTCGGGCCGATCGTGGGGGCGATCATCTTCTGGTTCCTCTTGGTTTTCGTCGGCGAGTTCTTGAACCAGATGATTTCCGCCGGCTGGATCACCTTCTTGCTCCCGACCGATGTCGGGCCGATCCGGTTCATCCTGGTCGGGCTGGGCTTGATGGGCCTCATGATCTTCAGACCACAAGGGATCTTCGGCGATAAGAGGGAGTTGGCTCTCGATGCCCGCTAATGGCCAGCGCGCCTTGGCGGCGCAAGCAGTTCTTGCAGACGTGCCACGGGTGCCCGGTGCGCCCAAACCGGACCCGATACTCGTGGCCAGCTCAATCGTGCGCCGCTTCGGCGGGCTCTCAGCGGTCGACGTTACCCACGTGGAAATCCAACGGGGCTCCATCACGGCGCTGATTGGCCCGAATGGAGCCGGAAAAACCACGTTCTTCAACCTGCTGACCGGCTTCGATGTCCCCGACGAAGGCACCTGGTCCTTTAATGGACGCTCGATGGGCAAGCTCTCCCCCTATCGGGTGGCCCGCCTTGGGATGGTCCGTACCTTCCAGTTAACCAAGGCCTTGAACCGGCTGCGGGTCATCGACAACATGCTCCTTGGCGCCAAGGGCCAACGTGGTGAGCACCTTTGGGCATCGCTATTGCCATTCCTGTGGCGCGGGCAGGAGGCCAGGAACACCGAGCGCGCCGACGTACTCCTGAAACGTTTCAGCCTTGATGCCAAGCGCGCCGATTTCGCGGGATCGCTATCTGGCGGTCAACGTAAATTACTGGAAATGGCCCGGGCCTTGATGTCAGAGCCGGAGCTCATCATGCTTGATGAGCCCATGGCGGGGGTGAACCCCGCCCTAACCCAAAGCCTGCTCCAACACATCAAGATGATCCGGGAGGAAGGCTCCACGGTGCTCTTCGTTGAGCATGACATGGACATGGTCCACGACATCAGCGACTGGGTCATCGTCATGGCCCAAGGCCAGATCATTGCCGAAGGCCCACCCGGTGACGTCATGAAGAACCCTGAGGTGATTGACGCCTACCTCGGTGCTCATCATGAGAAGGCCCTGACGGAATCGGGCCAATCGCTAACGACCGGAGATACCACATGAGTTTCCTCGAACCCAGCGATCTGCCGCCGACCGGCAGCCCCGATGAAATTTCGGAGTTCTCCCGGGAACTAAATCTCGACGCCTCTCGGTCCACGCACGGCCACGCGGCCACCATTGAGCAGCAGCACGCCTCAGAGTCGGTCGGCGCCTTGATCCGCGCCGATAAACTCATCGCCGGCTACTTCCCCGGGGTCAATATCCTGAACGGCTCCGACCTGTACGCCAAGGAAGGCGAACTGGTCGGCATCATCGGACCCAACGGTGCAGGTAAGTCGACCCTGCTTAAAGCCCTCTTCGGGCTGGTTAATGTCACCTCCGGGGCAGTCCTCCTGCGCGCTGAGGACATAACCAACCTGCGCGCGGACCAGCTGGTCAAGCGGGGCGTGGGCTTCGTGCCTCAGAACAACAATGTTTTCCCCTCCTTGACCATCGAGGAGAATATGCAGATGGGTGCCTACCAGGACCCGAAGTCCTTCAACGAGCGTTTTGCGGCTGTTACCGACCTTTTCCCGGCCCTTGGCACCCGACGCAAACAGCGCGCCGGATCGCTCTCCGGTGGCGAGCGTCAGATGGTCGCAATGGGCCGGGCCCTGATGATGGCGCCCAGCGTGCTCCTGCTGGATGAGCCCAGTGCCGGGCTGAGCCCCGCCCTCCAAGACGAGGTATTCGTGCGCGTCAAGGGCATCAACGCCTCCGGGGTCACCGTGATTATCGTCGAGCAGAATGCCCGCCGCTGCCTACAGATCGTCGACCGCGGCTACGTTCTGGACCAGGGTAAGAACGCCTACACCGGCACCGGTGCATCATTGGCAAACGACCCGAAGGTTATTGAGTTGTACCTGGGCACCCTCGCCAAGGCCTAGCCCAATACCGGCCCCGGCCACCGTGAACAACGCACTCACCGCACTGCGCCGACACCTACTCTCCGTTGCTTTCCGCGAAGCGGTAGCCATTGGCAATCTTGCCCAAAAAGCAGTGGGCCCCCGCCCGAAGGAGGGGGCCCACTGGCTACTAGCTGGTTACACAGTTACCCGCCTTACGGCAGCGGTACCTCAGCGGTGACCTTGCCGATTTCTTCAAATGCACCGTTAGAGGTGTACTGATTGATCGAGATGGTCGCTGATGCAGGATCGCCGTACTGGTTGAAGTCCAGCGGTCCGGTGACACCATTGAAATCGATGTCCTTGCCGGCCTGGATTAGGGCCAAGCAATCTGCGTAAGTGGTGCAGGCTTCGCCACCGTTACCGGCGGTATCTGCCAACGCAGCAGCGATCGCGGTGCCACTAGCACAACCTGCGACGTTCGCAGCGAGTGCTACCACCATGACGGCGTCATATGACTGGGAGCCGTAGGTGAAGTCGGTCAGTGCCGGGTCCACCATGAGCAGTGCCTCGTTGAACGCGGTGAGGTCGGCCTCGCCGGAAGGAACCGTGGCGATAACACCCTTCATCGTGTTCTTCGGGAACTCCTTGTAGGCCTCGGTCGAGATGTTGCCATCAACGAGGTAGACCTGCTGATCTGCCGGGCCAACACCCTGCTTGATCATTTCCTGGAGCAACTTGACCGACTCTTCGAAACCGATCACAACGACTGCCTCAGGGGCGCCCGCCTTGATTTCCGCAACCTCTGCATCGAATGTGGCTGCTTCTGGGTCGTAGAGGAGCTCGCTGGTGACGGTACCACCGGCTTCGGTGAAGTTCTTGGAAAATGCCTTCTCCAAGCCCTCGCCATAGGCATCCTGACGCGCGATGACCGCGGCCTTGGTGATGCCGGAGTCAATGGCGGTGGAGGCGAGGATCGCGCCCTGCAGTGCATCAGAGGGGGCGACGCGCCAGTACAAGCCGTTATCTTCATAGGTGGTAAGTGCCGGCGAAGTGTTCGCTGGCGAGATCATCAAGACACCCTGTGAGGTGATCTTGTCGATAACGGTCAGCGAAACACCAGATGATGCGGCACCGATGATGACCTGGGCACCTTGTGAGAGGGCAGCGTCGGTGGTCTGGCTTGCGATATCGGTCGAGGTGTCGCCCGAGTCACCATCGATATTCACCAGTGGTGCGCCAAGGACGCCACCGGCGGCATTGATCTCATCCACTGCCATCTTTACGCCCGCGAACTCAGGTGGGCCGAGGAAGGCGAGGCTGCCCGTTGCCGGGAGCAACGTGGCGGTGATGAGGGAAGGGTTCTTGCACTCGTCAGCGGCCGGTTCAGCGGCCGGTTCAGCGGCCGGTGCCTCAGCGGCTGGTGCTTCGCTGGCAGCGGGTGCTTCACTTGCTGCCGGTGCTGCGCTGGACTCGGTGCTCGTCGAGGACCCGCCGCAAGCAGCAAGACCCAGTGAGACCACCCCCAGCACGGCGGCCGACTTGATGACCATTGTGCGCTTCATGCATCTCCTTGATTCCATGGACATTGACGGCAAGTGCCGACACATTGCCGATACCTTACTTTGCCCACCTTTCGGAAGGGAAACACGGACCCCAGATAGACACCCGTTCGTGACCTGACCGTTACCAAAGCGCTGGTCTCAGTTGATTTTGTTCCCATCGAGCACCCGGGCGGCTACCTCGGCCAAAGTCAACCGCGCGTCCATAGCCTGCTGTCGAAGCCGGCCAAATGCGGCCGCTTCGCTTAGCCCCAGTTCGCTTTGCAGCCTGATCTTGGCTCGATCGACCACCTCGCGGGTAGTCACCCGCTCCTGCAGGTTTCCCACCTGCGACTCCAACTCCTGCAATTGCGCCCACCGTGCCACGGCCAGTTCGATTGCCGGGGTGAGGTCACTGGCCCCAAATGGCTTGACGAGGTAGCCCAGCGCCCCCGCTGCGGCCGCTTTGGCCACCACCTCTGCCTGACTGAACGCCGTCACCATCACCACCGGCGCCAGTTTTGCGGCAACTATCTCCGCCGCCGCACTAAGTCCATCGCGGACGGGCATCGCCACATCCAAGAAAACAACATCGGGGCGCAACTCGCGGACCAAGGCCACCGCCTGATCCCCATCACCTGCTTGTCCCACCACCTGATAACCGAGTTCACCGAGCATCTCGGCTAAATCCAGCCGGATAAGTACCTCATCTTCGGCGACCACCACGGTTCGCACGTGCACCGCTGCGGCATCCTTGGTCATAGCCAAACCCTAGTTACGCGGCTACCAGCCGCAAAACAAGACCGACTACTCTGGGCCCAGCGCCCCGGTACCCCAACCGGCAGAGGGAGCCGACTCAAACTCGGTCCAGTGTGAGTTCAAATCTCACCCGGGGCACAACTGCCGCAAACCCGCGGTCGCAAACACGCAGTCGTAAACCCACAGCTGGATTGAGTTGCTAAAGCTGATCCAATACGCATGCGGCGGTACTCGCAAGCACGCCAAAGCCGTCCTCTTCCGGCAAAAATGCCTCGACCACACCATTGCTAATTACCATCGCATAGCGCTTTGATCTAATGCCCAGGCCAAACCCAGAAGCATCAACATCCATACCCACCGCCTTGGCAAAAGCTGCGTCAGGATCGGCGAGCAGCAGGATCGCACCTGCTCCTTGAGCTTTGCCCCACGCATCCATCACAAAAACATCGTTCACTGAAATACAGGCGATGGCGTCGACCCCGGTCGCCGCGATACTCGAGGCCAGCTCCACGTAGCCCGGAAAATGCAGGTTCGAGCACCCGGGTGTGAATGCCCCCGGCACGGCAAACAGGACAATGCGACCTGCTCCCAGCACCTTCGCGCTCGAAACTGTCGCTGGCGCACCATCGACCATCATTCGAAGTTCAACATCTGGCAGGGTATCGCCGACAACAGGGCTCACAGGTACTCCTTTCGCAGGGGAACCTGAACGCTATCAACTCAGCGCATTTCCCGCACTTGTGCGGCCGACTCAGGCTGGTAGGTATTCCAGTGGCCAACCCAATCGCGGCCAGTTGCCCGTGCTCGTACGCGCACCGCGCCAGTGTCGTAATTCCACCGGACGGTGCCGGTCACCGGCAGGTTCTGATAGAGCCGGTAGTCGTCCAGCTCAATAACTATTGGCCCCCAACCCTTAGCCGACCAGGAACCCCCGCGCAGGCCCAAGCCTCGATAACCCGAGGCCTGCAGGTACCTGTCGATGACGTCCAACGCGGTTTGAGCCACCCCAGCGCTCGGGCTCTTAGTCCGGATTGGATAACCGAGTACTGCCTTAATCGGAGGAATAGTCGCAGCGCACTGACCACCCGAACCTGCAAGTACCGCGTCTTGGTCGCTGAAGAATTCCCGGACAAGCACCGATGCGCACTTGTTCACATCTTCCATTGCCGTGACGTGTGTTGAGTTGGCCACGACCACGTGCCGGGCTCGAGCGAACTGCTTAGCCACCAACGCGCCCTCGGCTGCGGTGGTGATCGTGTCCAGCTCACCCGACAAGACGAGCGTGGGGATATCCGGGTAGAAGCCAGTAGGTGGTCCGGGTATCTGCCAGGGATTCCGCGTGGCGACCGGCCAGGTTAGACATAGTGACTGGGTACCAAAATTCGAGGTCAAGTACTCCCTGATTCGAAATGGTCCATACAAATCAGGTTCGCTTTCGATTTGCGCTACGACCGCATCTCCGTATTGGGTTTTTCGCACCGCTGGTCGCTGGGCCATCTCGAACAGTTGCGGATAGTCGTGACATGACACGGCGATGTTCAGCCCGGGGCTATAAACAGAAATTGGTTCCCCGACTATCTTTTCCTTCGATTCAGCCACCAGTCGGCCGAGCGGCAATGGGTCCCCGCCGAGGGCCGCGCTCAGGGACGCATTTAACTCTCGGTAGGTGGTCGGGCCGTACGTGCCACCGAAAACAACGTCGTTTAGATTCTGGGGGCTTAGACGGACCCGGTGCATTTCATTGTCAGCCCCTGGCGCCAACACTGAATTCACCTGCCCGCGCACCTGCGCCAGCAACCGCTCGAGCAACTCCATGGTGCCGGTGTTTTTTGCCCCGCAACCTTTTGTGCGTGCACAGACCACGGTGTAGGCATTTCGCATTGCGGGGCCTTGGGTTGGATACCACGCTGTCTCTCCAGTAACCGGGTAGGCGCCATCGAGTACCAAACTGTGAACCAGCTCCGGGTGGTGGCTGGCAAAAACCTGAGCAACAAAGGTGCCGTACGAATCACCGTAGACATCAACCTGACCCAGCTCCAGGGCCGTGACCAAAGCACTTAAGTCTTGGGCCACCAACTCGGTTCCGTAGAGGTCAAAGCGATCACCGAGTGACCTAGCACATGCTGCGACGGACTCATCTTCTGGGCAGTCGACCGGACTGGACCCCCCGGTGCCGCGCTGGTCGACGACCAGTAGTGCGCGATTTTCCAGCAATGGCCCCAGCATGTCCGCATATGACTGTCCCGAGCCAACCGCGCTATAACCAGGCCCCCCCTCAATGCCCACCATCGCTGGCTGCGTGACCTCCCCGGCTACCGGTAGGACCAAGGCGAAAACCAGATCGAAGAACCCCAACTTCAGATCCTGGGGGTCCCATGGCCTGGGTAGCGATCCGCACCAGGCCTTTACCGCCGTGGCTATAACTTCATCGCAGGCGGTGAGGGTGATTGACCCGACTTTTTTTTCGGCCAAATCCGAACGGGCCTGGGCCAGGCCAGCGCCCGGAAGTCCGGCAAGCAGCGCACCGACCACCAGCGCCAAGATCACGGACCTCACCCGGTGGGACACCCGCCAAGTATGGCTCACTTATCAGTGATCTGTAGCCGGCATCCGGGGTGTCAGCCGGGACTTTGTTTCGCTGATTCGGGCCAGCAAACCGTTTACGAAGGTTGCTGACTCATCAGTTGACAGGCTCTGAGCCATATTCACCGCCTCGGAAATAACAACGGCGTCCGGGACCTCGTCATTCCAGAGAATCTCGTAGCAGGCCAGGCGCAAAATGGACCTGTCGACAGCAGGCATGCGCGGCATTGTCCAGCCAAGTGAATAAGTGCTGATTACCTCGTCTATGTATTCGGCGTGCTCAATTACTCCATGCACTATCTCGGTTACATAGATATTCAGTTCGGGCTCACCCTCCGTCGCGCGCCTTGATACCTGCGCCTGGAGAACTTCGAGCGCAGGTATCCCCCGGATATCGGCTTCGTACAGAATATCTAACACTCGCTTGCGGGCTCTACCTCTGGCAGACACGCCTAGTTCACGCGACCGAGATAAGAGCCATCACGAGTGTCGACTTTCACCCTGGTGTCCGACTCAAGGAATAGTGGCACCTGAATGACCGCACCTGTCTCCAAAGTGGCTGGCTTTGTGCCACCTGTTGAACGATCCCCCTGCAGGCCCGGCTCCGTGTACGTGAGCATTAATTCAACAGACGCAGGGAGCTCCACGATGATTGCGGTCTCCTCGTGAATCGAGATGTTCGCGACTTGATTTTCCAGTAGATATTTGGACGACTCGCCAACAACCGCATTGGGAACGGTGATCTGCTCGTAGTTGGCTACGTCCATGAATACCCAGTCATCGCCATCGCGATACAGATACTGCATGTCGCGGCGATCGACATTTGCGGTCTCGACCTTGATGCCAGCATTGAAAGTTTTTTCGACGACTTTGCCGGAAAGCACGCTCTTGAGTTTGGTGCGGACAAACGCTGGACCTTTGCCAGGCTTCACATGCTGGAACTCGACCACCGTCCACAATTGGCCGTCGATTTTCAGGACGAGCCCGTTCTTTAGGTCATTCGTGCTTGCCACTTTTCCATCTCCCGCTCCTCGTTGGTGCCCGAAAATCCAGCCTCATCCGACCACGGCTAGCTCCCGCGACATCTCGGTGAGCACCCGAATCGAAGCCACCTCGACTACCAAAGTGTCCTCGATCCGAACCCCACCTTGCGTGGGCAGGTAAATACCAGGCTCGATGGTTACGGGGGTGTTAGCCCAAATGCTACCCGCCGACCGCGCGTTGATCATCGGTGCCTCATGGATTTCCAGTCCCACTCCGTGGCCAAGGCCGTGACCAAATTCCTCGCCGAACCCGGCTGCCGCAATAACCGAACGGGCAGCATCATCAATGGAACTAAGAGTCACCCCCGGGGCGCAGGCGGCAACCCCGGCCGACTGGGCCGCAAGCACCAAACCGTGAATCTGCACTTGCCAGGCCACCGGTTCGGCGCCAACCACCACAGTGCGAGTCATATCTGCGTGATAACCCAAAACCTTGGCACCGGCATCAACGACCATTAGGTCACCGGCGGCCAGCTCCCGCGAAGTGGGGTGGTGGTGTGGACTCGCCGATCCTGACCCGGTGGCAACTATCGTTTCAAAAGCCCGATCATCGGCGCCAAGCTCACCAAAGAGCTGCTCAAGTCGCCGGGCCACCGTGATCTCGCTCATTCCGACCCTTATTTCAGTAAATAACTGGGCCATGGCCACTGCCGTAATCTGGCCAGCGCGGGCGAGCAGTTCAATCTCCCCGGCGTCCTTGACCGCACGCAGCTGTTCTGTTAACCCTGAGGTTGGCGTCAGCAACACCGATTTACCCAATTGCTGCTCGATGGCGATCGGCAGATTGTCCTCAACCGCTAAGCGCCCTATGCCTCTTACGTTCAACAGGTCAACCAGTGCCGTTGCACATGATCGAGCCGCATGTACGGGTAAGTCCGGGCACTCATCTTTGACTTGGGTGAGGTAACGCCCATCGGTGCAGATAATGTCGTCGCCGGGATCATCATGGGATACGAACAGAGCGGCATTACTGCCGCTAAACCCACTCAAATAACGAATATTGGGCAGTGACGTGACGAGCAACCCGCAGGCCGGGTCGACCAATAACCGCCTAAGCGCATCACGGCGACCGTTGAGCACCAGGGCCTACGCCGCGGTCATGCGAAAAATTGCCTGCAGGGCCAGGCGGTAAGACTCGATACCAAAACCCGCGATGACACCATCGGCGACGCCGGAAATCACCGAAGTCTGCCTGAACTCCTCACGCGCAGCCGGGTTTGACAGGTGGACCTCGATCAAGGGCGCCGAAACTAGCGCGCACGCATCGCGAAGTGCGTACGAGTAGTGCGTGAATGCCGCGGGGTTGAATATCACCGGTGTTAGCGCATCGGCAGCCTCGTGCAACCACCCGATTAGCTCAGCTTCGTCGTTACTCTGGCGTACATCAGCGACCAGCCCCAGTGCCTGCGCTTCGTTGGTGCAAAGCGACACAAGATCGGCAAAGCTCGCGGATCCGTAGATGTCTGGCTCGCGGGTTCCGAGCCGGTTTAGATTCGGGCCATTCAAGATCAAGACGTTGGCGCTCATGGCGCGAGCCTACGCGGTAACGGCGTCATAAGCGGCCAGCAGTAGCTGCGGATCTGGGTCGGCCAGCTCGACCGGCGCACCGATCCCCGTCAGCACCACGAAGCGGAGCTTGGTGCCCCGGGCCTTCTTGTCGATAGCCATGGCACCGAGCAACTCCGGCCAGCGACCCGGCGCATAGCTAATTGGCAGGCCAAGTGACCCGAGGACTTCGCGATGTATGGCTACCTCGGCAGCGCCCAGCAGCCCCGCGAGCCTGGCCAGTTCAGCGACATAGATCATGCCGACTGCGATCGCCTCACCGTGGCGCAGGCGGTAGTCCTCAACGAGTTCTACCGCGTGGCCAAATGTATGACCGTAATTGAGGACCTCCCGGCCCAAAGCCGGACGCTTTGCAGATGATGACACCTCCCGGAAGTCGGCGCTGACCACATCGGCTTTAACTTGAACGGCCCGCCGGATGAGATCGGCCATTAGGACACCACTTGGATCACAGCAGGCGCCCACATCACCCAAGAGGTCGGTAAGGATCGTCGGGTCAGATGTCAGCCCTACCTTGGCAACCTCTGCCATTCCCGCGAGCAGATCCGGTCGTGGCAAGGTGGCTAATGTATCAAGGTCGCAGATTACCCCCACCGGGCTGTAGAAAGCACCGACTAGGTTCTTGCCGGAGGCGGTGTTTATTCCGGTCTTGCCGCCAACAGCAGCATCAACCATGCCCAGCAAAGTTGTCGGGACATTGATATTTCGGATCCCGCGCAACCAAGTTGCGGCAATGAAGCCGGCCAAATCGGTAACGGCTCCTCCCCCAACTCCGATAACGGCATCACTTCGAGTGAAGCCGGACTCACCTAGGCGCTGCCAGCAGAGTTCAAGTACTGATATCGATTTGGCCGTCTCACCATCTGGAACCTCGATGGCCACGGTGATCGCGCCTCGTTCAGCAAAATGCTCGCGAATGCTCTCGACCAATGGCAGCACCGATTTTTGGTAGATGATTGCGACTTGACCGACTCCGCTAAGCATCGACGATAGGTGCCCAATGCTCCCGGCACCAATATGAACTTCATAGTCGCGCTCAGCTTGTACGCGTATGCGAACGGGTTCAGGCATCAGCGGCTCCGCCAACCAGGGCCGCAACCTCATCGGCTAACACTTTCAAAGTCTTGCCGGAGGTGTCGACCGTATAGGTGCTGACGGCTTCGTAGGTTGGGGCTCGTTCGTCCATCAGGGATTTCAGTTGGCCCCGCACATTGCCAAGGAGTAGCGGCCGCGCCGTGTTCATGCCAACCCGGTTGGCGGCATCTGAGAGGCTGACGCTAAGCCACACGACAGTCTGCTCTTTCAGCAGCGCGCTCGTTGTTGGATTCAAGACTGCACCCCCGCCCAGTGCCACCACGCCGCGCTCGTCACGCAAGGCATGGGCGACCACCCCTTGCTCAAGTCGGCGAAACTCCCCCTCGCCCATGGTGACGAAAATATCGGACACCTTCATGCCGGTTTCCCGTTCAATCAACTGGTCAGTGTCGACGAAGCCCA
Source organism: Actinomycetota bacterium (assembly GCA_005798555.1). Taxonomy (GTDB): domain Bacteria; phylum Actinomycetota; class Actinomycetes; order S36-B12; family S36-B12. The sequence continues at coordinate 42,047 of SYJA01000023.1, read as the reverse complement.
CCTGCAGGCGCTCGGCGACCCGGCGCCCGACACTTGATTTGCCCGCCCCCGGTGCACCGACGAGCACTAATAAGGGTTTATCCATGTGAGCCGAGTCCAACATCAACGAATCGGCAGGCTGGCTAAGTATGAATCATGGTTCCGCTTGGTCTCGGCCACGCAATCCCCACCGAACTTCTCGAGCATGACGTCGGCGAGCACGAGCAGCACCATGGCTTCGGCCACAATGCCTGCAGCGGGCACGGCGCACACGTCTGATCGTTGGTTAATCGCCGGCGCGGCCTCCCCGGTAGCAACGTCAACGGTTCGCAGTGCCTTTGGAATGGTCGAAATAGGTTTCATGGCGGCGCGCACCCGCAAAACTTCACCGGTGGACATACCGCCCTCGGTACCACCTGACTTACCTGAAGTTCGCATCAACCGCGCATCGGCGTTGACGATCTCGTCCTGCGCCTGTGACCCGCGAACCGCCGCCAGTTTGAAGCCGTCCCCGAATTCAACTCCCTTAATCGCTTGAATCCCCATCAGCGCACCTGCCAGCTTGGAGTCCAACCTGCGATCCCAATGCACGTGACTGCCCAAGCCAGGTGGCAGGTTGTATGCGACTACCTCGACCACCCCACCCAAAGTGTCCCCATCGCGGTGCGCAGTCGATATCTCCTCGACCATGGCGGCAGCCTGCGTTTCGTCAATGCAGCGCACCGGACTCTCGTCGATTAGGTCGCTATCTGAAATCAACGGCACCACCCTGGTTGGTACCTCAACTGTGCCAATACGCACCACATGGCTCAGAACCTCTATGCCAGCCACCTGACGCAAGAACGCCCGGGCCACCGCGCCGAGCGCGACCCGGGCCGCTGTCTCGCGCGCACTGGCGCGCTCGAGTACCGGGCGCGCATCGTCAAATCCATACTTTTGCATCCCGACCAGATCCGCATGCCCTGGGCGCGGCCGGGTGAGCGGCGCATTGCGCGCCAATTGCGCCAATACCTCCGGGTCAACCGGGTCCGGGGCCATCACGGTCTCCCACTTGGCCCATTCGCTGTTGGCGACCTCGATGGCGATCGGGCCCCCCATTGACTGCCCATGGCGCACCCCGCCGACGAACCGCATCTGGTCGCGCTCAAATTTCATCCGGGCACCGCGTCCGGCACCCAAGCGCCGCCTGGCTAGGTCAAGGTCAATGTCGGCGCTCGATACCTCGATACCCGCAGGCAACCCCTCGATGATCGCCACGAGGGCGGGGCCATGGGATTCACCTGCCGTTAGCCAGCGCACCATTGGGCCATCCTTTCAGATAGCCAGCAGCGCACTGACCACGACACCGAAGATCAAAAATGGCCCGAAGGCTAACGGGGTCGAGCCATGTGCGCGCTTTAGGAGGATCAGCGCCACCGCCCACACCGCACCCATGGTAAAGCCGATGAAGGTGCCCCAAAAGAGCCAAGACCAGCCCAACCACCCGAGGTACAACCCAGTCACCGCCCCGAGCTTGACATCTCCCATGCCCAGCCCCATCGGAGCAATCATAGCCATGACGAACAGCGCGGTGAAAACGATGACCGCACCCAATACCGCCCGGAGGAGGTCACCTGGTGCACCCGCACTAATTGCACTGGCCGCCACGGCAAGCAATCCGGTGGTAGCAGCTGCCGCCAGTAACTTATTTGGTAGCCGATGCTCGCGAATGTCGATAAAAGAGAGCACCAAGCCAAAACACCCGAAAACCAGCCATGCGACGACCGTCAATGCCGTTGTCACCGCGCGCCCCCTTGCCTAGACGAAATGTGCTAGACGGAATTCGCTAGACGGAATCGAGCGCGGCGCGCATCTGTGGAATCGGCGGCTCGTACCCGGTCATTAACCGCACTTGCTCGGCCCCTTGCCAAAGCAGCAGGTCGCGCCCATTGGCTATCGCCGGGGTAGGCCAATGGGCTGCAAGGGGTGTGGGCCACGGATAGTAGGACACATCCAGCAGTGCACCGGCGCCCGCTGACGCCACCGGGGCCCAGTGTGCGGCGATATCTCCCGGCAAAGTGCTGATTACTAGGTCTACTGCGAGGAAAGAAGCCAGCGGCTCAAGCCCGTGTGGGGTCGCCGCGATCCCAAAGTCGGCTGCAACCGCGCAGACCGACTGCGCGGCATCACCACGCCTGGCACAAATTGACATCTCGGTGACACCCAAGTCTGCCGCTGCAGCAACGGCACTTCGGGCCGTCGCACCTGAACCCAAAATGGTGGCGCTGGTCGCTGAAGTTAGTCCGGCACCCTGTAGGGCACGCACCACTCCGATGACATCGGTATTCATGCCGACTAGTCCATCTTCGCCGACCAACACCGTGTTTACGGACCGAACACGAGCCGCCACCCCATCGACCACATCAAGCAGGTCTAGTACTGACTCCTTTAATGGCATCGTCAGTGAGAGCCCCACCCACGAATCATCCATCTCGCTGATGAATCCGGGTAGTTGCTCGCTATCAACGGCTAAGGCCTCGTACACCCAATCCAACCCAAGCGCGCGATAAGCCGCCCGGTGGATAACCGGTGACAAACTATGTGCGATTGGTGAGCCAAGGACGGCAGCACGCTTAACCCCAGCGTTATTCACTGGCTGCCTTCGCAACATAAGCTTGGAATTCGGCCTTTAGTTTCAGAAATTTCTCATACGACCTCGTGAATTTGGTTTCACCCGTATCGGGATTGACCGTAACAAAGTACAACCACTTGCCATTTGCCGGTGCGAGTGCGGCCTCGATGGCTGCTTCGCCCGGTGAGTTGATCGGAGTTGGCGGGAGCCCCGCATTCGCATAAGTGTTATAGGGCGAGTCAGTGGCCAACTGCTCCTCACTGAGCAAAATATCGTCGACACCCAGGGCGTATGCCACGGTGGCGTCGAGCTGAAGGGGCAGCTGGGCCTCGAGTCGGTTGTAGATTACTCGCGAAACCTTGGCGAAGTCATTAGGTAGACCTTCGGCCTGCAAGAGCGACGCCACTATTAGTGCGTCATATGGCGTTTGGCCAACCGCTGCCGCCCGACTCTCAAGTCCGACATCCGAATTTGCCTGCGAGAAGCGCTCGACCAGCAGTCGAAGGACGTCAGCAGCCGTTTCATCGCCGGATAAGTCGTAGGTGGCCGGAAACATGAATCCCTCAGGCCGATCCTCCGCCCAATCCGGTAACCCCAAATCCTCCGGTGCCTTCAAGGCTTCCTTGAAGTTCGCCTTGGAAATCCCTGTAGTTTTGCTGGCAGTGGCAACAGTTTCATCAAGGGTCAGGCCTTCGGGAAGCACCATCTGATTTAGTTCGCGCGAAGATGAGTCGAGCATGAGCTCCAACGCCGCGACACCACTCATCTGCTCCCGCATGGTGTATTTACCTGGACCAATGCTTGATGCCCGCTCATTGGAACTTACGGCAGCAAGGAATGAATCGACACTCATCACGACGTCAGCCGAGCGCAGCTTCTCAGCTATTGCCCGCAGCGAATCCCCGCGCTCAACGACAACGACCACCGCACCCGAGCCGGTACCTGCGTAATCTGACATGGTGGTGGCGCCGCGAAGTGCAGTGAATCCAGCCCAGAGAAGCGCCACCAGGCCAACAAGAATCACGATAAAAACGACTTTGCGGCTCACGCTCCGTCTATTTCGTGATGGGGGCAACGGACCCGAACTCATCATGGTGTTCAGGGCACTCACTGATCGCTCTCTCGCTGCGCATCTAGATAGGACTGCAAAAGCACCACTGCCGCGGCACTATCAATAACCGCTCGCGACGAGCGCACGGTGCGCCCGGCTTGGTGCAAGCCGCGTTGGGCCTGCACCGTTGTCAATCTTTCATCAACTAGTTCAACGGGCACATCGACCACTTGCGCCACCAGTGCTGCCCACGCGCGGGCCGACTCCGCGGCGGGACCAGCCGTGCCATCCATTTTGAGGGGCAGCCCGATGACGACGTCAACAGCCTCATACTCCGCCACAAGTGCCCCGAGAGCGCCAATTGCGTCCGGCCCCGCCGCGATGGCCTCAAGTGGAATAGCCAAAATCCCGGCCGGATCGCTGCGAGCCACCCCGATGCGTGCGGTGCCAAAATCACAGGCCAAGTGCACCCCCGGCATGCTCAGTCGCCCTGCCGTTTCGCAATTGCGTCTTCAACGAGGGTGAATGCGTTGGCGACTCCGGCTACATCCGGGCCGCCGCCCTGAGCCAGATCATCCTTGCCACCGCCCCGGCCGCCGACCCCCGCCAGGGCGATATTGAGTAACCAACTGGCGGTTACCCCCAATTCAATTGCGCGCGGATTGGCGGCGGTCACCATGGACACCTTGTCGTCGCAAATAGCACTGCCGACGAGTACCATCGCGATCTCCGGGCGACCACGACCACGACCTTTGATGGCGAGCTCGCGAAGATCTGCTGCACTCGTACCAACGGGTGCCTCGAATATCCAGACTCGGATGGGGCCAATATCACGGCCTTCGCCCATGATGGCGTCCATGCCCGCAACCAATTGGGCGCTCTTTGCTTTGGCAAGTTCACGCTCGGCATCCTTGAGTGCCGAAATCGTGCGCTCGATGCGGTCGACTAACTCCTCGCTCGGCGCCTTCACCAATTCGGTTAGCCGATTGACAAGTACGTGCTCACGCGCCAAGAAGGCATAGGCGTCCGAACCAACAAGGGCCTCTAGTCGGCGCACCCCGGTGCCGATTGAGCCTTCGGATAAGAAAGTAACGACACCCAACTGCCCGGAGCGGCGGGCGTGGGTTCCGCCACATAGCTCGTGGGCCCAATCACCGACAGAGACAACCCGAACCTGATCGCCATACTTCTCGCCGAACAGCGCCATTGCACCCATCGCGCGAGCCTCGGGCTGGGTCATCAACTGCGCACTGACTTCGAGGTCATCAAGCAGAACCTCGTTGACCCGCGCTTCCACCTCCAGGAGCACACTCGCGCCGATCGGCGTCGGGCTGGGAAAGTCGAACCGGATCCGCCCTGGTGCATTCTCCGAACCCATTTGAGTAGCGGTGTCACCGAGCCGCTCGCGAAAGGCCCGGTGAATTAGGTGCGTCGCAGTGTGTGCTCGGGAGATCGCCTTGCGGCGTGATACATCTACCTCGCCGGTAACGCTGGCGCCCTGGACGATTTCGCCGACTATGACTTCGCCACGGTGAACGAATAGCCCGGGCACCGGTACTTGCACGTCGTAGATTGCGACCACCCCACCGTCGCTAGTGACGATGCGTCCGTGATCGCCTAATTGGCCACCTGCCTCAGCGTAGAATGGACTGCGGTTCAGGATGATTTCGACGTGCTCACCCACGCTGGCGGCAGGGACCGATACTCCGTCGCTAAGGAGCCCGATCACTGCTGCCGGGGTGACTACCTCAACGTAACCGGTGAACTCGGTCGTTCCGCCCGCCTGCAGAATATCGCGGTACTCGGTCGTGGCTGTTCGTCCGGCCTTTCGATCGCGCGCATCCGCTTTTGCGCGTTCACGCTGTTGGCCCATCAATTGCCTGAACGCATCCTCATCGACGCTTAGACCTAGCTCGGCCGCCATCTCGAGGGTTAAGTCAAATGGAAAACCATAGGTGTCGTGCAGCGCAAACGCCTCGGCGCCCGCAAGCGTCTTGCTGCCGCGTTCGCTTAACTGTTGAACAGCCACATCAAAGAGTGTCGTTCCGGTCTTAAGGGTTTGCAAGAAGACGGCTTCCTCTGCTGCGGCAATCTGCCGGATCCGATTAGCTTCGTCATTTAGCTCCGGATACTGCGGGGCCATTGCAAGTACCGTGGCGTCAATCAACTCGGGCATCGCAGGTTCAGCGGCACCAAGTAGTCGCATCATTCGTATTGTGCGGCGCATTATGCGTCGGAGCACATACCCTCGGCCTTCGTTACCGGGGATAACGCCATCGCCAATGAGGAATGCGCAGGTGCGAGCATGATCGGCGACCACCCGCAACGCCACATCGTCCTTCGCATTGCGGCCATATACGGCACCCGATAATTCAACGGCGCGATCTAGGATACCGCGCGTCGTATCGATCTCGTAGATGTTCTCAACACCTTGAAGCAGTGCAGCCATTCGCTCAAGTCCCATACCGGTATCAATGTTCTGTGCCGGTAGGTCTCCGAGGATCGGGTAGTCCTCCTTCGCCGGGCCGCCACCACGCTCCGACTGCATGAACACGAGGTTCCAGACTTCAAGGTAGCGATCCTCGTCGACCACCGGCCCGCCATCACGTCCATGCTGACTACCTCGGTCGTAATAGATCTCCGAGCAGGGGCCGCATGGTCCAGGTACGCCCATTGACCAAAAGTTATCCGCCATGCCACGTCGCTGAATGCGATCGAGGGGCAATCCAACTTCTCGGTGCCAGATATCGATGGCTTCATCATCGTCGAGGTAAACGGTGGCCCAAAGTCGGTCCTCCGCAAATCCATAGCCCCCATCGGCGATGGACTTGGTCAGCAGTTCCCAAGCGAATGGTATGGCGTCAGCCTTGAAGTAGTCACCGAAGGAAAAGTTACCCGCCATTTGGAAGAATGAAGCGTGCCGAGTTGTCTTCCCGACTTCCTCAATATCCAAAGTGCGAACGACTTTTTGCACACTTGTCGCCCTGAGGTAGGGAGCAGGCGCCTCCCCCAGGAAATATGGCTTAAACGGCACCATGCCGGCGTTAACGAATAGCAGTGTTGGGTCGTCAAGGAGTAAGGACGCTGACGGAACGATCTGGTGACCTCGGTCTGCGAAAAAACGCAGGAAGCGACTCCGGATCTCTGCCGAATCCATCAGCGGTGCACCTTGGCAGCAGCAGCGCCCGGTATTGCGGTAGGCGCTGGTCGCCCCGCCCCAGCAAGCAAGGTCCGCGCCGCACCCAAAGTTGTTGCCGCTGATATCCCTACCTGTTGGGCACTGGCTAACATGCCCTGCTCACGAGCATCGGCCAAGAACTTTTGGCCTTGGCGATAAAGCAGTACACCGCCCGCCGCACCTACCGCGGTCCAGAACAACCTGCGCACGAGTACTCCCAGAAGCTGCTAGAGGTCATCTAATCAAGACCCAACCTTAGCCGCTGGGCTCACCGAGCCGCGCCTGCTCCAGCCGGGCTGCAACCTGTGCCCAGTGCGCCTCCCCGCCATGGGTGGTGGGTTGGTAGTAACGCGATCCCACCAAGACATCGGGCAGGTATTGCTGCTGCGCCACCCCGCCGGGGAGATCATGAGGGTAGACATATGACTGACCGTGCCCCAACGCGGCCGCCCCAGGGTAATGCGCATCACGCAGCCACGGCGGCACCGAGCCAATAACGCCACGCTTGACGTCACCGGTCGCCGCACCGATCGCAAGCACCACGGCATTGGATTTCGGCGCAAGGGCGGCGTGGATAGTGGCGTGCGCCAAAATGATCTGAGCCTCTGGCATTCCGACCAGGGCCACCGCTGACGCCGCCGCAACTGCGGTCTGCAACGCGCTGATATCGGCCATGCCGATATCCTCGCTGGCCAAGATCATCAAGCGCCGAGCAACGAACCGCGGGTCTTCGCCCGCTTCGAGCATCCGAGCCAAGTAATGCAGGGCGGCATCAACATCACTGCCGCGCACGCTCTTGATGAAAGCACTGATCACGTCGTAGTGCTGGTCCCCATCCTTGTCGTATCGAAGGGCCACATGTTGCACTGCCTGCTCCACGTGCTCCACCCCAAGGGCGCCACCTCCGGTCGCCAGCATTGGCGCCGATGCGGCCTCCAGGGCCGTCAGCGCCCTGCGAGCGTCCCCGATCGACATTCGGGCTAGGGCTATTACGGCATCGTCCGTGATGGAGATGCGATCGGCGAGCCCACGTGGATCGCTAACCGCGCGCCGAATGAGCACGGTCAGGTTGGCCTCGGTCAGCGGCTCGAGCGTGATGACCACGCTGCGCGATAGCAGCGGGGAGATCACCGAGAAACTCGGGTTCTCGGTGGTGGCCGCGATCAAGGTGACCCAACCATTTTCAACAGCCGGCAGCAATGCGTCCTGCTGGCTCTTCGAGAACCGATGCACCTCGTCGATGAACAGCACCGTTCCACGTCCGTGCATTGCCAACTGATCGCGGGCGGTCTCGATGACCTCGCGGACATCCTTTACCCCGGCGGTCACCGCGGAGAGTTGGGTAAAGGTACGCCCCGAAGCCAAGGAGACCAAGGAAGCCAGCGTCGTCTTACCGGTACCGGGCGGACCCCAGAGAATGACCGACACGCAATGCGCTGAGCTCTCCAGCATCGTCCGCAGCGGGGAGCCTGCAGCTAGCACACCATCTTGCCCAAGTACCTCATCGATGACTCGTGGACGCATCCGCACCGCCAGGGGAGCCGAGGCCCGCTGCGGGGACAACCCATCGTCAAAGAGCGTCACGGGTCAACCCTATGAACCATCATCGATCCCGAAAATGTGGGCTACATGATTCGGCCGGATCGATACACCCCTGCCGCACTGAACCCAAGCGCCGAGTACAGCCGTCGGCCCGACTCATTACCGGCGTACATCTCCAAGATGATCATCGGTACCTGGTCGGCAATTGCCTCAATTATTAGGCGATTGCAGACTTCGCGGGCCAAGCCAGTGCCGCGGGCACTTGGGTGCGTGCAGATACTCACTAGGTGCGCGGCCCCGGATGCGCTATTAATCTGCGCCCCGACCGAGAGTAATTCCGCACCCTGTGTCATCCCACACCACCGCACAATGCCGTCTGCGCCAGGAAACACGTGTGCGGAATCAGAGTGGGCCAACAAATCCGAGATTCGATGGTCAGCCGGCGCCAGGATCTGCGCACTTGATTCACGTGTACCCACGGTTGCCGGGTCCAGCGTCCATTGGCACCAATGCCCTGGATCTGGGCTGGTGAAAACCGGCGGCAAGCCCCCGAACACCGACTCCTCCACGGTAACGCCATTGATCGGCATCGATGCGGCTAGTGCGGTCAAAATTGCGGTGACCCGAGCTGGCTCGTTGCCGAGCGTGGTCGCCCACACCTCACCGGTTTGCTCCGCGACTCGCAGCCAGCCAACGTGGTCGCCATCTACCTCTACCGCTACCAAGTCATCCCCGGTCACTCGCCACCTGATGAAAGGGTCATCGGGGCGCGCCGCAACTAGTAGGTCACCTGCCGAAGCCATCAGGAGACAGCTGGCCGCTCGGCGTCAGCGGTTGGGCGCTCAGCGAGCTCGGGCACGGCGTCGATCCCGGCCTCACGGCGCTGCTGCAATGTGATGGTGCTGGGTGCGCCGGTCAGAGGATCGTGACCGGCACCGGTTTTCGGGAAGGCGATTACGTCACGAAGTGACGTCGCACCGGCCAGCAACATGCAAGTGCGGTCCCAGCCAATTGCAATGCCCCCGTGGGGCGGCGGACCGAACGTGAATGCCTCAAGCAAAAACCCGAACTTCTCTTGGGCTTCGATATCTGACATGCCAAGCATTGTGAATACCCGCTGCTGCACATCCGCTTGATGAATACGGATTGACCCGCCACCAATCTCATTGCCATTGCAGACGATGTCATAGGCCCAGGCCAAGGCTTCGCTGGGTGCTTGCTCGAAATTATCGCGCCATTGCAGATTCGGTGACGTAAACGGGTGATGCACGGCCGTCCAGCCCAAGTTTCCTTGATCGTCCTTTGTCTCCTCGAACATCGGCGCGTCGATTACCCACAGGAATGACCAGGTGCTCTCATCGATTAGCTCCAGCCGACGGGCTATCTCCAGCCGTGCGGCTCCTAGGAGCGTTCGGGCTTCAGCCGGCTTGCCCGCGGCAAAAAAGACGCAGTCACCAGGCTGGGCGAGAGCCGCTGCTGCGAGGCCCGCACGTTCCGCGTCACTGAGATTCTTCGCAACCGGTCCCCCGAGCGTGCCGTCCGCATCAACCGTCACATAGGCCAGACCCTTGGCACCTCGCTGCTTGGCCCACTCCTGCCAGGCATCAAAGGCACGTCGCGGCTGATCGGCGCCCCCGGGCATCACGACCGCACCCACGTAGTCAGCCTGGAACACCCGAAATGGGGTAGCCGCGAAGTATTCCGTAAGATCCACTAATTCAATCCCGAAACGCAAATCGGGCTTGTCACTGCCAAACCGGCGCATGGCCTCGTGATAAGTCATACGTGGGATATCGCCAATTTCGTAACCCAAGATGCCCTTCCAGAGCCCGCGGATCACCGCCTCGCCCACCTCAATGACATCGTCTTGCTCAACGAATGACATCTCGATATCGAGTTGGGTGAACTCCGGTTGCCGGTCAGCACGAAAATCCTCGTCGCGATAGCAGCGGGCGATCTGGAAGTAACGCTCCATCCCCGCCACCATGAGCAGCTGCTTGAAAAGTTGCGGTGACTGCGGCAGCGCATACCAACGGCCGGGCTGCAGGCGCACCGGAACCAAGAAATCTCGCGCGCCTTCTGGGGTGGAACGAGTCAGCGTCGGGGTCTCGATTTCAACGAAGTCACGTTCCAGCAACACGTCGCGGGCAATCTGATTGACCCGAGATCGCATGCGCAAGGCAGCGCCCGCGGATTGCCTTCGCAAATCTAGGTACCGGTACTTAAGCCGGACCTCATCGCCGACGCTCACTCGGTCATCAATCGGGAACGGCAACGGCGCCGATGTCGAGAGCACCTCCACGACATCCCCCATCACCTCGATCGCACCGGTTGCTAAATCCGGGTTCTCGTTGCCCGATGGGCGCAGTTCAACGGTGCCGGTGATCTTCAAGCAGTACTCATCACGAAGGGCATGGGCTATCGCTGTATCACGCACGACAACCTGAACTACCCCACTGGCATCACGCAGGTCCAAGAATGCCACCCCACCGTGATCCCGGCGGCTGGCTACCCAGCCGGCCAGGGCAACAGTGCTGCCCGCATCTTCAGCGCGAAGTGAACCAGCGCCGTGTGAGCGAATCACGAACTCTCCTTTGATGCAGTTGATGTATCGGCGGTGGCGAAAACCCTTGGCTTCATGTCTTCAAGTGGCGGCTGCCAAGTCGCGGCATCTGCATCGACTTGATCACCTGAGCGAATATCCTTAACCGTATCGCCGGCAGTACCCTCGGCAGCGGAAGCTGGAAACCACACATAAGGTATCGCGCGCCGATCCGCGTAGCGGATCTGCTTGCCGAATTTATCTGCACTTGGTGCCACTTCGCAAGATATGCCACGCCGGCGCAATTCCCGAGCCACCAATTCACTCGATGCGCGACTTGCCTCATCGGCGACGGCAACTAGAACGGCGGACGGCACCGCACGCGAGGCAGCCACCAAACCCTTCGCAATAAGAATTGACACCAGGCGGGTAACTCCCAGGGAGATTCCGACGCCGGGATAACTCTGCTTGGCGTCACTTGCCAAATCGTCGTAACGGCCACCTGAGCTAATTGATCCAGCAGCCTCAAAGCCAACCAATTGGGTCTCATAGACGGTGCCGGTGTAGTAATCCAGCCCGCGGGCTATCCGTAGATCCGCCACAACTGAGCCCGGCCGCTCAGCATTAGCCCCGATCACCACGGCCGAAAGTTCACTCAACCCTTGATCCAGTAGGTCATTTCGCACGCCAAGTGCCCGAACTTGATCAACGAATGTTGCGTCCGGCGTGCAGATTGCCGCAAGCGCAAGGCATTTGGCTGCGGCCTCCGGCGTCAAACCTGCTTCCGACTCCAGCAAGACGCGAACCTGGTCGGGACCAATCTTGTCTAACTTGTCGATGGCTCGCAGCACCCCTTGGGTATCAGTCGCCCCGACCCCGAGATAGAAGCCCTCGGCGAGCTTGCGGTTGTTAACCTGAATTCTGGCCCGTGGAATCGGCAGGCTTGCCAATAAAGATGACATCACCACTGCAATCTCGACCTCGTGGTGAAAAGCCAGTGCGTCCTTGCCTACCACATCAATATCGGCCTGCGTGAACTCCCGGAAGCGGCCTTCCTGGGGACGCTCACCCCGCCAGACCTTTTGTATCTGGTACCGGCGCAGCGGGAACTCCAACGCCGCTGCGTGCTCGAGTACGTACCTCGCAAATGGCACGGTTAAGTCAAAGTGCAGGCCCAGGCCTAGGTCTGCTTCATCAGCCGTGGCCTGCAGGCGGCGCAACACATAAATCTCTTTGTCGATTTCGCCGTCTCGCTGCATCTGTTCAACCGGCTCGACCGCGCGTGTCTCCAGTGAGAGGAATCCGTGCAGTTCAAAAATCTCGCGAGCGGTATCGAGAACGTGCTGTTCGATTACCCGCCCAGGCGGAAGTAACTCGGGAAAACCCGACAGCCGGTTGATTTTTGCCATGACTACAACCCTCGCCTTGGAGCCGGGTCAGCTTGGGCCAAGTACGGATTCGTGGCCCGCTCGACCCCAATTGTGGTCTGGGGGCCATGCCCCGGCAGGACCAATGTCTCATCAGGGGCGCCCAGCACGACCCGGGTCAGTGACTTGACCATGGCTAGGCCATCGCCACCGGGTAGATCCGTTCGACCGATAGATCCCGCGAATAACAGATCCCCACTCAACATGATCGGCGCATCGACATCGGCGACCTGAAAGACCACCGAACCCTCCGTGTGCCCCGGTGCGTGTCGCACTCGCAGCCCCAAGCCGGCCAGATCCAACACCTCCTCGTCGCCGATCACGCGTACTTCCTTCGGCTCGGTCAATTCCAAGGCCCCCTTCGTCATCGCCAGCAACTGCTCACGGCCCATGCTGGAGGTGGTGCCAATCGGGTCAGCAAGGCGATATCGATCGTCAGCGTGGATAAGTGCCGGGATATCAAATCCGGCCGCGACGGGGGCTACAGACCAAACGTGATCAATGTGGCCGTGGGTAAGGAGCACCGCGGCCGGCAATAAGTGCTGCTCGCGGACTATCTCAAGTACCCCGTCGATACTGCCTTGGCCAGGATCCACGATGACGCACGGCTGCCCTGGGGCGGTGGCGATCACATAGCAGTTCGTGGCCCATGGCCCTGCGGGAAAGCCTGCGATCAACACCTTCGCAAGCCTAGTGCCGAGCAAATCCACGGCCGAATAGACTCCGCGGGTGGCAAGTAACCAGCGCGAGCGCCAATTGGCCCGGGAAAAGTACGAACGTCAGCAGGCACGTCGCGTAGCGAGTGCCAAGCGTCGCGGCCAGCGCCAAAAGTTAGTCGCGGCCATCGTGGTCGTCGTCCTGGTGGCCGGCTCCCTAGCCGTGGTGTTCATCAGCCAGCGCGACAACTCCGAGCCGGCAGCAGTGGTGGCCGCATCGGCGGCTGCCTCGCAAGCACCGGCCTCGAACTGCACCCCACCGATCCCCGCCCGCCCCGATGATCAATCGTGGGCGAGTGCCCCGGCCGCGTCACCGCTTTCCTCGAGTCCAGCGAAGATCACTTTGGTCACCAACTGCGGCGACATCGTGATATCCACCCTGCCCGCCGAAGCGCCACTTACGGTTGCGTCGGAGATCTTCTTAGTCGAGCAGGGCTTTTATGATGCCGTCAGCTGCCATCGGTTGACCACCGCCGGGATTTTTGTCCTGCAATGTGGTGATCCAAAGGGCGACGGCACCGGTGGTCCTGGTTATGAGGTGCCAGATGAGAACCTGCCGGTGGCCGGCACGGCAAATTACCCGGCCGGGTCGGTTGCCATGGCCAACGCCGGCCCCAATACCAATGGCTCGCAGTTCTTCCTCGTTTATGAGGACACCACCTTGCCGGCTGGATACACCATTTGGGGCACCATCACCGCCGGACTGGACATCGTGCGCCAGGTGGCGGCCGGCGGGGTCGTCGGTGGTGGTGCAGACGGGCCGCCGCTCCAGTCCATAACAATTGAGACAGCAACGGCCCAAACCGGGTAATTGGGCCGGTACGGTTAGGAAATACACCCCAAACGATAGGCAGGTTCCTCGATGGCCGACCCCAATGGGCCGACCCCGGTAATGCCCACGCCAGCCATGCTGCGCCGGGCACCGGCACCCGCAGCACCCGAGTCTTCGCCGTTTGGCCGGGTGGAAGCAGATGGAACGGTCTATTTGCTGGCGCCTGAAGGAGAGATTCGCATCGGGCAGTGGGCCGCCGGCCCCCCGGCCGCCGGCTTGGCCTTCTTTCAGCGCAAGTACGAGGATTTGTTGGTCGAAATTGACCTGATCGGGGCCCGCTTGGCCGACGGTCGAGCAACCCCGGAGCAAGCCCAAAGCGTGCTAGTGAAAGTCCAACAAGCAATTACCGCCCGATCCTTTGTTGGCGACCTGGCCGCCCTTGACATTAAATGCCAGGCCGTTGCCGCAGGTATCGCCCAAGCCCGCGCTGAGTTGACCGAAAAACGTGCCGCCGCTCGCGCCGAGGCCACGGCGGCCCGGGAGGCGCTGGCGGCTGAAGCCGAGAAACTCGGCCCTTCGACCTCCTGGAAACAATCAAGTGAGCGCTTCGGCGCAATCGTCGAAGAGTGGAAGGTACTTCCGCACACCGATCGGGCCACCGAGCAGGTACTCTGGAAACGCATCAGCACCGCCCGCACTGGCTTCGATAAGCGTCGACGTCAGCACTTCGCCGAGGCCGACGCCCTGCACAAGGTTGCGGTCGCACGCAAGCGCGAACTAATTGCCACCGCCGAAGCCCTGGCCAAATCCACCGATTGGGTGGGCACCGGCAAGAAGATCCGCGACCTGATGAATGACTGGAAATCGGCCCCACGCGCCGGGCGAAGTGACGAGGACAAGCTCTGGAAGCGCTTCAAGGCAGCGCAGGACGAGTTCTTCGCCGCGAAGACCGCCGCGGACCTGCAGGCCGAAGCCGCGCTCCTGCCAAATATCGCTGAAAAGGAGCTACTGGTTTCGCAGGCCGAGGCACTGCTGCCGATCACCGACCACAAGGCAGCGAAAGTGGCCCTTCGCGGGATCCACGAGCGTTGGGAGAAAGTCGGCGACCTACCCCGCGGAGATCGGGAGCGCCTGGAAAATCGACTCCGCAAAGTTGATGAAACCTTACGCAAGGATGAGTCCGAAAGCTGGAAGAAATCCAACCCAGAGGCACGGGTACGGGCGGAATCCACAGCGAACGTGTTTGCAGATGGCATCGCCAAGCTCGAGGCCAAGCGGCAAAAGGCCGAGGCGAGCGGAAATCTGCGCGAGGTCGAAAAGTTGGAGGCTGCCATAGAGCAGACGACGGCGTTACTTCGTGCAGCGCAAGCAGCAGCGAATGAATTCGGGTCACTTACCCACGTGGGCTAGTAATGGGCCAGGTTATAGCCAACTGTCAAACTCGATATGCGTCGTAAACCCCTTCTACGCTGCGTACTGCCTTAAGCACCGAACCTAGGTGCTTCGGGTCGGCCATTTCGAAGGTGAATCGCGACAGGGCGATTCGATCCCGTGAAGTCGTGACCGAAGCGCTCAGGATATTGACGTGGGTGTCCGATAGGGCTCTGGTTACATCGCTGAGGAGCCTGGCGCGATCAAGTGCCTCGACCTGGATGTTCACCAAAAATACGCTCGATGCCGTCGGTGCCCAGGTAACCTCGACGATTCGCTCAGGCTCTGCTTGCAGGCCGGGGATATTCACGCAGTCCGCACGATGAACGGACACCCCAGAACCACGTGTGACAAATCCGAGAATCTCATCACCGGGCACCGGGGTGCAGCACTTGGCCAGTTTGATCCAGACGTCAGCAACGCCCTTGACAACCACCCCGACATCACCAGCCGGCCGGGTGCGCTGGCGCAAGCTCGCGGGGTTAATACCCTCGGCCGCATCATCGGCAGCGCCATCGACACCACCCGCCGCGTCTACCAACCTCTGGACAATCGTGGCGGCTGAAATCCGGCCCTCGCCAACGGAGGCATACAAGGCGGTTACATCGCTTTGGTGTAGCCCGCTCGCAATATTTTGCAAGGACTGATTGGTCATCAAGCGTTGCAAAGGCAGGCCTTGCTTGCGCATGGCGCGCACGATGGCATCCTTGCCAGTTTCAACCGCTTCCTCGCGGCGCTCCTTGGAGAACCAGCCCTTGATTTTGCTCTTCGCCCGCGCGGATGCAACAAATGTCACCCAGTCGCGGCTTGGTCCCGCCCCCTCGGCCTTGGAGGTGAAGATCTCGACGACATCGCCGTTATCCAACTTCGATTCCAGCGGCACCAATTTGCCGTTAACCCTTGCGCCAACGCACCGATGGCCCACTTCGGTATGCACACTGTAAGCAAAATCCACCGGCGTCGCACTGCTTGGCAAGGCAACGACATCACCTTTGGGAGTGAAGACGAATACCTCGGAGGAGCTAAGGTCATAGCGAAGGGAATCCATGAACTCATCTGGGTCTTCGGTTTCACGCTGCCACTCCATCAGTTGGCGCAGCCAACCGAAATCATCCGGGCCCGACTTGCCACCAACATCTTGCTGCTTGTAGCGCCAGTGCGCTGCGACACCGAACTCCGCGGACCGGTGCATGTCTTGGGTTCGAATCTGCAATTCGACCGGCTTGCCCTCCGTGCCGATGACGGTCGTATGAAGTGACTGATACATGTTGAACTTCGGCATCGCAATGAAATCCTTGAACCGCCCGGGCACTGGACTCCACTTGGCATGGATCACCCCAAGCACCGCATAGCAATCCCTGAGGCTCTCGACAAGAATTCGAACACCGAGCAAGTCATAGATGTCGGCGAAATCTCGGCCTCGGACGATCATTTTTTGATACACCGAGTAATAGTGCTTCGGACGACCGCTTACCACTGCACGCAATTTCGCCTTACGTAAATCCGCGTTTATTTCCTCGATTATTTCCGAAAGCAACTGGTCGCGTGACGGCGCGCGCTGCCCTACAAGTTGCACAATTTCGTCGTACATCTTTGGATGCATGGTCGCAAAGGCAAGGTCTTCTAACTCCCACTTGACCGCATTTATCCCAAGTCGATGGGCGAGCGGCGCATAGATCTCCAGGGTTTCGCGCGCTTTATTCTGCTGCTTCTCCTCGGGCATATAGCGCAAGGTGCGCATATTGTGCAGGCGATCGGCAAGCTTAATTACTAGCACTCGAATATCGCGCGCCATGGCAACTACCATTTTGCGGACGGTCTCTGCGGCTGATGACTCGCCATATTTGACCCGGTCGAGTTTGGTTACACCATCAACCAACTGGGCGATTTCATCACCGAAATCCTCACGAAGGGCATCAAGGGAATAGCCGGTGTCTTCCACGGTGTCATGCAACAGCGCCGCGGCCAGAGTCGGCGCGGTCATGCCGAGATCGGCGAGGATGGTCGCGACCGCCAACGGGTGCGTTATGTACTTCTCCCCCGACATACGGGTCTGGTTGCGATGCAGATACTCGGCCATCTCGTATGCGCGTTCGACCATCCGGGTATCTGATTTCGGATGGTATTGACGCAAGGTTCGAAAAAGTGGATCTAGTTCTGGGTGCGCCCGGCGCTGGATCCCAGCCAGGCGGGCAACCCGTGACCGAAAACCCTCGGACGCGACCGTGACCAAGCCTGGTTGCGAAACCGGCTCCGTGATCAGCGGTGCTTCCTTAGCCACTGGCACTCCAAATTTACAGGGTAAAGCTACAGATACCTGAATCCCTTGTGTTCACCGTGTCAGTGTACGCGGACTAGGAAACCAGCAGTGCGTGCACGTTAACCCCGAGGGCCTCGAGAGTTGCCCGGCCACCTAGAGCAGGTATTTCCAGCACTAACAGCACAGCAATAACCTCGGCACCGGTACGCCGAATCAGGTCAACGCCGGCGGCGGCCGTGCCCCCGGTGGCCAAGACGTCATCGACTAGGGCTACCCGTCGACCGGGCCCAAGGGCATGGGAGTGGATCTCCAAGGCGGTCGCTCCGTACTCCAGCGCGTAATCAACGCTATGGACCGCCCCTGGTAATTTACCGGGCTTGCGTAAGGTGACAAAGCCAGCACCTCGGGCCCGCGCAAGCACCGCGCCATAAGGAAAGCCCCGGGCATCGATACCAGCAACATCATCAATTTGATCAGGGCCCAGCGCCTCGCTCATAGCGTCAATTACCAGACCAAATGACACCGGGTCGGCCATCAACCCGGTTAGGTCCTGGAATGCGACCCCAGCCTGTGGCCAATCTTCGATGACCCTTATCCGCGACCGCAATATCGCCTCGGCCGAGGCAGTTAGCAGCGGGTCTGGTCCCGGCATCTTCGCTTAACTAAGACTTGGACCTGCGGGAGCGGCTAACCCGCTTAGGTTGATTTCGCACCGTGTCGTCGACTCGAGTGGTGATACCAAAATCACCTTCACCCCCTGCGTCGTCGAGGTCACCGGTACGCCCCTTACCAGCCTGGGCCCGACGCGCATTAACCCGAGTGGTAAGGGACCGCATGGCCGGCTGGCGTTCCTTTAGTTGCGCCAAGAACGGAGTAGCGATGAAGATCGAGGAGTAGGTACCGGCAGCCATGCCGACCGCGAGGGCCACCGCCAGGTCCAGCAAAGTGCCCGCACCCAGCAGCCCGGCACCGATGATGATGATCGCGAGCACCGGCAACAACGCCACAATCGAGGTGTTGACACTTCTGACCAGGGTCTGATTTAGGGCCAGGTTCGCAGCCTCGCTGTAGGTGAGCACCGATTGACCGGCGATATTTCTGGTGTTCTCCTTGACCTTGTCGAACACCACCACGGTGTCGTAAAGCGAGAAACCGAGAATCGTTAGTAACCCAATGACGGTAGCCGGCGTGACCTCAAGACCGGTGAGTGCATAAATCCCGATGGTGATGACTAGGTCATGGGCCAGGGCGACGAGTGCGGCTACCGCCATTCGCCACTCGAAGTAAATTGAGAGGAATATTGTCACCAATAGCAAAAAGACCACTAAGGCCTGTAGCGCCTTTTTCGAGATCTCCGAACCCCAGGTGGGGCCAACCACCTGAACCTTGATCTCCGATTTTGGTACCCCGCAGAGATCTGCTAGCTGACCGGCCAGCACCGAACTCTCATCGGCGGTCAGTGACTCGGTCTGCACCCTAATCGTCCCATTAACAGCCGACGTGACAATGGCCTGTGCACCGGTCTTGGCTTCAGCCACCGTGCGGGCCTGCTCAACACTGCAGGTTGCATTCGAAATCGAAAAGTCCGCACCGCCGCGAAACTCGATTCCGAGGTTCAACCCACGAAACAGCAAGGCACCAACCGAGACCAGCAAGATGATCGCCGAGATTACGTACCAAGTACGCCGGCGGCCGACGAAGTTAACCGAGACCTGACCTTGATAAAGGCGCTGCCCAATGCCAATGCGACCACTCATGGGCTCGGCACCTCCACAGATTTATTCTCGGCTCCCGAACGCCTTCGGGACTTGCCGACTACTGCGCCGGCGAGACTATGACCGCCTATTCGATCGGGATCCAAGCCGGTCCAGCGCGATCCCTTCTGCATCCACTTGGAGCGACCGAGCAGGACCACGAAGGGGTGCGTGAACCAGAACGCCACAATTACGTCGATTACTGTCGTTAATCCGAGGACAAAGGCGAACCCGCGAACGCTGCCGACCGAAAGGAGGTAAAGCACTACCGCGGCCAGCAGTGACACGAAGTCGGCCGCCAACAGTGTTCGCCGAGCCCTTACCCAGCCGCTTTCGCATGCTTGACGCAGGGACCGGCCCTCACGGATTTCATCTCGAATGCGCTCGAAGTAAACAACAAAGGAGTCGGCGGTGATGCCAATCGCCACGATAGCTCCCGCCACCCCGGCCAATGTCAAAGTCAGGCCGATGGTCTTGCTGAACACGACGATCATCAGGTAGGTAACTGCGGCGGCAATGATCAAGGAGATCACCGCCACGATGCCAAGGGCCCGGTAATAGATCATCAGATAGATCATGACCAGAACCAGACCAAGGAGTCCGGCGATGATGCCGGCGCGCAATTGATCACTTCCAACGGTAGGTGAAACACTCGTGATGTCAACCGGATCCAAAGTGACCGGAAGCGCGCCGTACTTGAGCACGTTGGCGAGGTCGCCTGCCTCCTGCGCGGTGAAGTCACCTTCGATCTGGGCTTGCCCACCAAGAATGGGCTCATTGAACCTCGGGGCTGAGACTACGACGCCATCGAGCACGATCGCAAAGGCATTACACGGGCTGGCACCGGTACCACAATCCGGCAGCGCAGATAGCTTGGTAGATGCCTCCGCCAGCGCCTTGGCGCCTTCGCTATCGAACTCCAGTGAGACCACCCAGCTGCCGATCCCATTTTGGGGCAGCCCCGCAGTTGCGCCCGTGACATTACTGCCCTTGATGAACGCCGGCTCCAGGTTGTACTTCAGTTCGCCACTTCGCTCACAGGTACCCAGCCAAAGCGCCGGATCATCGGGAATCCCCCCCGTGTAGGAGGCTGGATTCGTGCAGTCCAGAGCCGCTACCTGGGCTAAGTACTCATCTGTGTTCTCCGGTGACTGCACCAGCTCAGTACCGGGTACGAAAGTACTACTTGGTGTGGGCGACGGACTGGCAGACGGACTGGCAGACGGATCCGCGGTCGGGGTGGCATTTACATCAAATGGCTGCGGGTTGAGCAGCGTATCGACCGGGCGGAAATCTAGGAGGGCCGTGCGCTTGACCAGATCGACTAGGCGATTTTGCTCGGCGCCGGGCACCGAGACGATGATTGCGGCCCCGTTGCCCGACCCCTGGGTGGTGACTTCGGCTTCAGCAACGCCAAGGCCGTCAACGCGCTGGCGGATAATGGCCACGGTCTGCGCCAGTTGCTCATCGGTGATCGTGGCACCGGCCGTTACCGGCTTGGGCACCAAAATAACCTGGGTGCCACCTTGTAGGTCTAGGCCAAGGCGCACCGTGTTGGCCGTACCGGGCCAAAATACCCAAACGAGTAAGCCCGCTAACACAAGTGACAAGGCAATCAGCCCGCGCGCAGGCCGTGAAGTTACCGGAGGAGCCACCTGTTTGACCGCCTAGATTGCCGAGCCCGGTGCGCCCGGTGCCTCTGGCTCATCGGGGGTCGCTTGGTCAAGGTCCGCGACGGGGATGACTTTGGCGATGGCGGCCGGCAGCATCCGGATGACGACCCCTGGCGAGATCTCAACAAGGACTTCATCGCCGTTGGCTACGACCGTGCCGAAGATCCCGGCGGTGGTCATGATGTTGGTGCCCGGGCCCATCTTCGCGAGCGTCTCGGCCTGCTTCTTTTGCCTTACCTTGGCCGGGCGAATCATCAAAAAATAGAAAACGACGGCGATCAAAACCAGCGGTAAAATCGTGACGAGATCCACGGCGCTCCTGACAATTTCCAGACGGGGTCAATAACTGCTAAGACCCGCCGACGACCGAACTTACGGCCACCGTAGGAGCCTACCGGTGCCTTGGCAACCGGCGCTTAGGTGCCTAGATCAAACTGTGTTTGCGGCAAGATCGGCGCACCCGCCCCGAGGTGGGACCAAGCCGCCGGCGCCGCGACCCGACCCCGTGGGGTGCGCACGATCATGCCCAACCGCACCAAGAAGGGCTCCGCCACCGTCTCAATGGTCTCTGGCTCCTCACCTACCGCCACCGCCAATGTGGAGAGCCCGACCGGTCCCCCGCCGAAGCGGTTTATCAGGACATCAAGGACCGCCCGGTCAATTCGGTCCAGGCCAAGTTCATCTACCTCGTAAAGTTCTAATGCCGCATGGGCGGTGTCGCGATCAACCACCCCATTACCGTGCACTTGGGCGAAATCTCGCACGCGCCGCAGCAACCTATTGGCGATCCGCGGCGTGCCCCGGCACCTGCGGGCTATTTCAACAGCCCCATCATCATGGAGTGGCACGCTCAGTAGCGATGCGGAGCGCCGCAGGATGATCTCAAGATCGGCAGGGTCATAGAAATCCAGATGGGCGGTGAAACCGAACCGGTCCCGCAGTGGGCTCGGCAGCAACCCGGCCCGGGTAGTCGCCCCGACGAGGGTGAAGGGCGCAATCTCCAACGGAATTGCCGTGGCACCGGGCCCTTTGCCGACCACCACATCAACCCGAAAGTCCTCCATCGCTAAGTAGAGCATCTCCTCGGCAGCCCGCGCGGTGCGATGAATCTCATCGAGAAACAGCACTTCACCCGGCTGCAGGCTCGAGAGAACAGCAGCCACATCACCTGCATGTTGTAGCGCCGGGCCCGAGGTGATGCGAAGTGGGGCCTGCAACTCTGCAGCAATGATGACGGCCAACGTGGTCTTACCCAAGCCGGGTGGACCGCTTAAGAGCACATGATCGGCGGCCCGGCCGCGCCGACGCGCGGCCTCTAAGACCAACCCGAGCTGGGATTTAACGCGCTCTTGGCCCACGAATTCCTGCAGCGAGCCCGGCCGCAGCGCGCCTTCGACGGCAGCATCCGTTGGATCTGGTGCGGCATCGGTGACCCGATCGCTCATGAACGATCCAAGGATTGCAAGGCGGCTTTGAGTAGCTTGGCGATATCTGGGTCGGCCATCTCGACAGCCAGTGGGGTGACGGCAACAATTGCGGCATCGGCCTCGCGCGCTGACCACCCCAAGGAAATCAAGCCGGCCGTGACGGCCCCTTGCCAAGTTGCCGGCGTCAGCATTCCGCCCGCATTGGCCACACCGCCGGTTGGTGGCCCAATGCGATCCTTAAGTTCGAGCACCAACCGACCCGCCCCTTTTCGACCAACACCGGGCACTTTGGTCAAGGTGGCGAAGTCATCACTTGCCACCGCCGCTCGAAGCTCATCCGGTGCCAAAGTCGCCAAGATTGCCAGTGCCAGTCGGGGGCCGATGCCGCTAATGGTTTGCACCAATTCGAATACCGCACGCTCATCTGAATCGAGGAACCCGAATAAAGTCCAGGAATCCTCGCGCACGATCATGGTGGTTACGAGTTCGACGTGGTCGCCCACCCGCAGACTAAGTGCAGTTGCCGGTGTACATGAAGCGGTAACCCCCATCGGGCCGATATCGACAACAACGTGATCGACCCCAACGTGATTAACAGCACCGCGCAGGAATGCGATCATCGGGCACCGGCCGCAATCGCCGCTGCGATGCGCTGCTGCGCACTTCCCCGCCAGATCGCGCAGACGGCGATCGCCACCGCATCGGCCGCATCTGCTGGTTTCGGGGCTTGGCTCAATCCCAAGATTCGGGTCACCATCGCAGTGACCTGCACTTTGTCCGCCCGGCCGCTTCCGGTGACCGCGGCTTTTACCTCGGTTGGGGTGTGCATAGCGACCGACATCCCACGCCGTCCCGCGATGACCAGGGCAATGGCCGCCGCTTGGGCGGTGCCCATCGCCGATCGCACATTGTGCTGGCTGAAGACCCGTTCAATCGCGATGACATCTGGGTCAAATTGGTCAACGAGGGCGTTGATCCCGCGCTCAATTGCCGCCAACCGAATCTCGATGGCGGTGGCAGGTGCCGTGCCGAGCACCGCGATATGCATGGCAGTGAGCGTGCGACCGGGTGCGCCATCGAGTACGGCCACCCCGCACCTGGTCAGGCCGGGGTCGACTCCCAAGACTCGCATGCCTACCCCTTTCACCGTCCGAACAGGTGTTCGGATGACAGTAACGTGGGAGGCCGACAGTTTGGGGGAATCAAGCACCCGGCGCGGCGTACTGCTCCGGCCGGCCGACGAGGTCCCCGACCACCTCGGCAAAACCGGCGCGCAGGTCCGCGACGAGGTCACCCAGATCCGAAACCGCGCGGTCATCAGCCGAGATCCCCACGTAGGCCGTGCCGTCATAAGTCACCATCGTGATGTTCACCGCCGCCCCGATCGTGGCCACCAAGGGGTAGGCCGCGAGCATTTTGGCCCCGGCCAAATAAAGCGGAACCGGCGGGCCGGGCACATTGCTGGCCGTGATGTCACTGCTTTGGGCCGCCTGAGCGAGCATCGGGACCGGCACAAACCAACTCACTTCGGCAAGTGGATCGGCTAAGCGAAGCGCCGGTTCCTCGCGCCAGTCGGAGACAAGGTCATGTGCCGCGGTCATCCGCTCACTGGTGCTCAACCCGGCAATCGGAAATGGGAAACGCGCAATACTGACGGCATTGGAAGCCTGCCCGGTGCGATCCCCTGGATCCCCGCGCAAGCTGATGGGGACATTGATTCGCAATTCATCGACGACGACCCCGTGGCGGCGATGGTAGATATCAAACCCACCGGCAAGTGCCGCGAGGAAGGCGTCATTGACACTTAGACCCCGCGACTTCGCTGCCCCGCGAAGGGCCGCGAACGGTAGGTTGAAAGCGGCGAACCGATAGGTGGTGCCGCGGCCGGTCAGCACCGGCGACATCGGGCCATCAGTTACCGAGGTGAACCGGCCAATTGACGAAACCGTATTCCATACCCGAGACCAAGTTTGGGTTGGCGCTGACACCGAATTCCGGACCAGACCAACGGCTCCGCGTATTGAACTGGCCGCAAGTTCGGTACCCCACTTGAAATTGTCGGTCAGGTTGGCGATGGTCACGTCGGTCACCGAGACATCCTCGGCCGCCGGTGCGGGCGGCGGCACCGGCTCATCGGGGTTGGCCTGCTCGCCCAGTTCGAAGAGTGAAAGCGCAATCATTACGGTCGCCGCGCCATCGGCAATGGAGTGATGAAGCTTCAATAAGAATGCAGACTGATCCCCGGGCAGCCCCTCGATCAGTACGGCTTCCCAGAGCGGGCGGTTGCGGTCGAAGTCCGTCAGGCTCATCCGCCGTGCATCATCCAATAAGCCTTGCCAGCCCACATCGACGGGCAACCGGTACCTGCGCACATGCACATCGAGATCGAAATCCGGATCAACGGCAAGTCGCGGTGCCGAGAACCCGGTTGCGCCATAAAGCGGACGTTTACGCAGGGCCGGAACAAATAGGGTGAGGCGATCAAGGCGGGCGTGCAACCGCTCCCAATCTGGGGCCCGGTCCAGTACCGCGAGGGCAATCACCGTTGAGCGCAGGCTCGGATCCGTACTAGCGGTGCGGAAGGTGGCGGCATCCCAGCCACGTAGCTGAGTGCCTACCCCGCGCCTCTCGTCAGCCATTCTTCACTCTGGACCTACCCGACCCTTGCCATGATGTCATCGCTCACATCGAAGTTCGCATAAACATTTTGCACATCGTCACTATCCTCGAGAACGTCAATCAATTTGAAGACCTTGCGGGCTCCATCTTCATCTAAATCGACAGTAACGCTAGGCAAGAAGGTCGCTTCAGCAGATTCGTAGTCCAACCCCGAGGTTTGCAAGGCAGTGCGCACCGCGACCACATCGGTAGCAGCGCTGACCACTTCAAATGCTTCCCCTAGATCATTGACCTCTTCGGCACCGGCGTCCAATACGGCACTCAGGACATCATCCTCGGTGAGGCCATCGGATTTCGGCACAATCACCACGCCTTTACGCGCGAACAGATACGAGACCGACCCTGGGTCGGCCATCGAGCCGCCATTTCTAGTCATCGCAACTCGGACTTCAGACGCCGCGCGATTTCGGTTATCGGTGAGGCACTCGACCAGGAATGCGACACCATTTGGTCCGTAGCCCTCGTACAAGATGGTCTGCCAATCGGCGCCACCGGCTTCCAGCCCGGATCCACGCTTCACCGCCCGCTCGATATTGTCCAGCGGCACCGAAGTCTTGCGGGCCTTTTGCACCGCGTCGTAAAGTGTTGGGTTACCCGCCAAGTCGCCTCCACCGGTGCGCGCGGCAACTTCAATATTCTTGATCAGGCGCGCAAATAGCTTGCCCCGGCGCGCATCGACAACGGCTTTCTTGTGCTTTGTGGTCGCCCATTTGGAATGACCGCTCATGAGTGCTGCCTCACAATCTCAACAAATAACTCGTGGATTCGCGTATCGCCCGTCAATTCGGGATGAAATGACGTAGCGAGGCGCACCCCTTGCCGCACCGCCACGATGGTACCTGCGGCACCGCCGCGCTGGAGGGTGGAGAGCACTTCCACCCCGGAATCAACTGACTCCACCAGCGGGGCCCGGATAAACACCGCCCGAAATGGCTTCGGTCCAACCACTGAGATGTCCAGGTCGATTTCAAATGAGTCCACTTGGCGGCCGAAAGCATTGCGCCGCACGGTGACGTCCAGCCCACCAATGGATTGCTGGTCTGGGCGGGCATCGGTTACGTGCGCGGCCAACATGATCATGCCGGCACATGAGCCATACATCGGTAGGCCAGCCTTCGAGGCGGCGCGCAGGGGGTCGATGAGGTTCATCCGAATTGCCAGATTTGACATCGTGGTTGACTCACCACCTGGTATCACCAAGCCATCGACTTGCGCCAACTCGGCCTCGGTGCGCACCCGAGAGGTGCGCGCACCTACCGCCGTTAAAGCCAGTTCGTGTTCCTTGATATCGCCTTGAAGTGCCAGCACCCCGATCAGCGGGGACACGGTCACCAGCCTCGATCCTCCAGCCGGTGCGCTACCGGAATATCCGCGACGTTAATGCCAACCATCGCATCGCCCAAGCCGCGCGAAACTTTTGCGACCACATCTGGATTATCAAAGTTCAACGTGGCTTGGACAACGGCCTGCGCTCGGCGCACGGGGTCGCCGGATTTGAAAATACCCGAGCCAACGAACACCCCATCAGCGCCAAGTTGCATCATCATCGCGGCATCGGCTGGGGTCGCAATACCACCGGCCGTAAACAACACCACCGGCAATCTACCCAGACGTGCGACTTCGGCGACTAGGTCAAATGACGCTTGCAACTCCTTCGCTGCGACATACAACTCATCTGGTGACATCGAAGTCAACCGTGCGATATCACCACGAATCCGGCGCATATGCGTGACCGCGTTGGACACATCACCGGTTCCGGCTTCACCCTTGGAACGGATCATCGCCGCGCCCTCGGTCAGCCGGCGCAGTGCCTCACCGAGATTGGTGGCACCGCAGACGAAAGGCACGGTGAACAGCGACTTGTCGATATGGTTTGCGTAGTCGGCCGGCGTAAGCACCTCGGACTCGTCGATGTAATCAACGCCGAGCGACTGCAGAATCTGGGCTTCGGCGAAGTGCCCGATTCGGGCTTTCGCCATCACGGGCACGCTAACGGAATTGATGATCTCGTCGATCATGTCGGGGTCTGACATCCGTGCCACCCCGCCTTGGGCCCGGATATCGGCGGGTACCCGCTCCAAGGCCATCACCGCCACGGCACCGGCGTCCTCGGCGATCTTCGCCTGCTCGGCATTGACAACGTCCATGATGACGCCAACCTTGAGCATGTCGGCCATCCCACGCTTGACCCGGCTGGTACCGGTCACTTCTTCTTGGTCGGCCATGACATCTCCTCAATCACATCAATCTGGCACCAACTCATAAGGGCCAGCAATAACGGTTACGGCCCCAATAATAGGGCCCAATATCCGGCCCTGCACGGTCGGCCCAAGGCGGGCGGCCGTTGGCGATCGAAACCTAGCGCTCGGCTAGCCCCGGCGGGGCGGTGTCGTCCATCTCCCAAGTCTGCGGCCAGGTGGTGTGGCCGGCGAGTCGGAATAACCGAACGAGAAATTGCCCGCGCACCTGCCTGCAGGCTCGAACCGCATCATTGCGAAAGCGCCTCGATAGCTGTACCCGCCGAAACGCCGCGTCGAGCTCGTCGAGTAAGTCACTGCCCAATTGCGTCTCGGCTATCTCGAGCGTCTCCTCGGGATCAGCAAGAGCGGCATCCAAAGCTGCGGTGAGGTCACTTTCAGCCTGCGCCTTCAGTACCGGATCGAGATCGGCCGAGGTTCGAGCCAGATGTGCGGCATCGGCGATGAGCAGGCTGCTAGCTGGGTCCAGGACCCCCGAAGTTGCCAATTCGATCGCAATTGATGACCTGCGCAGCAGGTGCACATCAAGTGACAGCGATGACGTCTCGATCCGCTGATGGAGCCGATCAATGCGGCCGGCAGTCATGCTCAAGTAAAAGCCAAGTCCGATAAGAAGCACCGCTATCACGATTACCAGCCACATCACGACACCGGCCTTATCCCGAGCCTGCCCACAATCTGACCGCGTAGATCGGTTGTTACTTTCTCGCCCGGCATGCCAACACTGTCGTACACGGCAATCACTTCCTCGACGACGGTATTCCAGTCGAACTCTCGAACACGGATTCGAGCAGCAGAGGTGAGTTGCTCACGTGCGGAGCGGTCATTCAATAGTCGCACCGCCTGGGCCGCTAAGTCGGCGGAATCCTCATTGGCAAAAAGTGCACCGGACTTGCCCTCTTCCAGCACCCACCTAAATGCGGGCAGATCAGATGCCAGCACCGCAGTTTCAGCAGCCATCGCCTCGATCAACACGATGCCAAATGACTCACCACCGGTGTGCGGAGCAACGTACAGATCAACCGACCTAAGGGCCCGCGCCTTGTCTTCGTCGCTAACGCGGCCGAGGAAGGTGACAACCTCCGCGAGCGCCGGGTCTAGGTTCTCATGCTGATCGCCCAGATCACCAGGCCCTGCTACATAAACGCGCACGTAAGGTACCCGGGCGATGATCGCGGGCAACGCATCAAGTAAGACGTCAAGGCCCTTACGCGGCTCATCGATGCGGCCAAGGAACAAGATGGTGGGATATGCAGAAGTGATCTCCGGCAAGCGCCCATCGGCGGCAAATGCATCAACGCGGACTCCATTTGGGATCAGCACGGCATCGCCACCAACATGGGCCACCAGGGTGCGCCTCGCGTCTTCGCTCACGGCAATACTGCCCCGCACTTTCTCCATTGCCGTCTGCGCGATGTAGTAGCCCGCCGACAACATGCGCGAGCGCACATGCGCCGAGTGCCAGGTCGCGACTATTGGCCCACGGGCCACCCAGCATGCGAGGAGTGATAGCCCTGGGGCCAGCGGTTCGTGTATGTGCAAGACGTCGAAGTCACCATTTCGCACCCAGCGGCGCACCGAGTTACCCGCCTTGATGCCGAAGTTCATCCTTGCTACGGCACCGTTGTACGGCACCGCTACCGCACGCCCCCCATCAACCACCCACGGTGGTAATTGCGATGGATCGTCGACGGGTGCCAGCACGCTCACGGAGTGTCCGTGCTCCTGCAACGTGAGGGCTAGATCAGCGACATGTGACCGAACACCGCCTGGGGTATCCCAGGTGTAAGGGCAGACCAAGCCAATTCTCATGACGCTGGCCCGCCGCGGCGATTTAGGTCCAGATCGGCCAACCAGACTTTTTGCAGCATGTGCCAGTCGGTCGGGTGTGCGCGGATCCCATCCTCGAAAGCGCGGGCGATCTGCTGGGTCATCACCTGCACCTGCTCCCCACGGGGCAGATCACTTGGGGCGTGCACCGCCGGATAGACCTGGCCGGTGGTGCGCTCCCCGTCAAACCACATCGTCACCGGATAAACAGGCGCCCCAGACAAGAGCCCAATCAGGGCCGGCCCACCCGGTAGTGATGCAGGCTCACCGAATAGGTCGACTTCCACACCGTTGCGGCTGATATCTCGATCGCCAAGAAGGGCAAGGATACGGCCCTCTTTGACTTTGCGTATCAAAGTCCGCACGATGTCCGGCTCACCGATCGCCAGCACATCCATGCCGAGGGTCTGTCGGTATGCGAGAAACTGGTTGAACAAGCCCTCGGGTTGCAAGCGTTCGGCAACCGTTGTGACGCCACCAAACCGCAGGCAACCCCAAGCACCGGCGTGATCCCAGTTCGCCATGTGGCAGGGCACCATCACTGCACCAGTACCCGATCGCACCGCCTCGTCCATAACCTCTTTTCCAGCAAGATCAAAGGTACCGCTGATCCGATCATGTGACCATGACGGTAATCGAAATGCCTCGTACCAATAGCGCAAATAACTGCGCATTCCTGCCCGACTCAATTCATGGAGTTCTTCCTTGGTCCAAGCCGGGTTCACCCGCGCCAAATTCCGCTCGAGTTGTTGAACTGACTCACTGTTTCGGCGCCACATAGTGTCGGCAGCCAGCTGGAAGGCCGCGCGACCCGCGGGTTCTGGCACTTGCTTGGTCAGCCGCCAACCGATGGTGAACGCCCACTCGACCGCGGCATCGCGAACAACGTTAATCATGGTTTGAGTTGTTTGCGGACAACGGCCATACGTTGAATGATGGTGACAAGACCCAAAATGCCAAGAAGCCAAAGCACCGCCGGCAGCACGTACGGCACCCCGAATGCGGTAAGCAATGCGGCCGCCAAAACTGCCATCAACCGTTCAGCACGCTCGGCGATGCCCACATTCGCGGTGGCCCCCACTGCCTCCGCCCGCGCTTTCGCATAGGACGTCACCTGGCCCATCACCAAAGCCAAGGTGCCGGCACAGACGATACCGACCTCACCGTTGATAGCGGCCCAGATGATCAGGCCACCGAAA
This sequence comes from Actinomycetota bacterium, assembly GCA_005798555.1. Taxonomy (GTDB): domain Bacteria; phylum Actinomycetota; class Actinomycetes; order S36-B12; family S36-B12. The sequence goes on along the minus strand of SYJA01000023.1, from coordinate 11,718 downwards.
ATCGCGCCATCGGCAATTCGGTCCAAGGTGGCATCTAGGAAGTTGCCCCACGGCCCGCTGGTGCCGGCCAGTCGGGCCATGGTGCCGTCGAGAAGATCGCTTACGGCAAATACCGCGATTAGCAACACGCCGAGGCCGAAATCACCTGTTGGAAAACAAATCAGGGCCGCGGCCCCTGCACCCACGGTGCCGAAAACCGTGACGAAATCAGGTGCTACGTGCAACCGGAGCAAAAACCGCGCTGGTGGCTCGATGATCCCACTGGCCAACCTGCGGGCGGCCGGGTTATTGAGCACGGGAACCGATGCTACCCGCAACCGCCCTCCGCACGGCGCCCAGCGGTCACCGGTGCTACTTCACGATCTCGATATCGTGAAATCCGGCCGACTTGTACTGGTCAGTCAGCAGGTAGTGGATGCGATAGCTACCCGCGGGTAGCGGCCATGGCTTACCCGCAGACCGCGAATCCAACGTCATCGAGCCGAACACCTGGGGAGGCAACGCACCTGACTCATGTCCACCCGTGTATCCCCAAAGTAGGTAGTCGTCCTTATTCGGGTTGGCGGCGTTCGCCCGGTAGACCCCGATCCAGTCCCAGCGATTGGCTGGACCGTCCCGCCAGGAGATATCTATCGCCTCGCCCACTTGGTAGATCTCCTTGCCCGACTTAAGTTCGACCGCGCTTTTGGTTGATCGCACCCAAAATGAGTTTCGCGCTAATTCCGCGCCAGCACCGCTCAACAAGACGATGTCGTATCCGTCGGGTGGCAGCGCTGCGGTAGAAAATGAGGTGCTGCCTGATTCAGTAGTGGCCATTGTAAAAATGGCCTCGGACTTGGCCGCGCCTTCCGGCACGACCACGATTGACGTAGCTGTGGATCCGGGTGCGTAATAGCGAACGTTGAGCGCATCACCTTGGTTCAGCATGCGCCGGTCTAAGGCAACGGTGGTTGTCAACGGTACCGGGGTTACTCGAAAGGTGCTGAGCACCGCGCGATGATCCGAGGTCCATTCATTGAACCCGGTTCCGACATCAGGGCCACCCGTCTCGCCGATGACCGTGCTAGAAAGCGTCCGGCTCGGGCCACCGGCGTAGATGTAATCGATTCGGTCGCCGACCCCACCTTTTTCAAAATCCGGATCAACCATCGTGATCCCCGGCACCGTGACCGGATTCGGGTGCACCTCCCGATAGGTATCGCGCAGCCCTGCCTTCGCCAGTTCATCACTGACCGGCCAACGCATGGCGGTGGTGATACCTGGGCGCGTTCCCACGGTGGCCTTGGTGTAATCCAGGCTCGATGGTGCATTGAGATCACCGGTCAAATAGACGGGATGCCCCGAGTTGATGAGTTTCCTGACATCTGGAGTAAGGATCTTGATCGAGTCGGTTCGAACCTCATTTTCCGAGGCCACTACCTGCGCTACCGGTACCCCCTTGGCCAAACGTGATGGTCCGTACTTCACATAGTCCAGATGCGTGTTGAAGAACGCTATGACGTAACCGGGCCGCACCTCAATGAAGGAGTAAAGGCCTTCGGCGCCGGATGGCTCAAGGATCGGATACTTGGAAAGCAGCTGTAGCCCAACGTTGTAGTACGGGTAACCCGTCTTGCGCGCAATTTCGGGCAGCCGGTTGTAGGACTCCAGGACGCCGACGATGTCGGCACTTACCTGCCGGATCACTTTGTCGGTGGATTTATCCCCGCCGTATTCGATGTTGTAGACGAGCACACTCAGTTTCATCGGTGTAACCGAAGTCATGACTTCGGACGCAATTACCGGGGCGCCGATTGCTGGCAACAAGCCCAGTCCGGTGGTGATGACAAGTAATACGAGGCAAATAAACGGCGGTCGCCGCCCGGATCGGCTTACGACCAGGCGAGTCCCATGTGCTAAAGCCATGCCGGAAGTCTCACACGCCTGTTGCTTCCCTGTCTCAAAAAGGTGCAGACTCAAGGAGGGATACGGCGAAAGGGGTCACCATGGCCGATAAACGAGGGGCCAAAGCGGCCCCAATTGCCACCGAGTCGGCGCAAATCCGCAATGTGGTGCTGATCGGTCCAACCGGATCAGGCAAGACCTCACTGATTGAATCCTTACTGTTTGCCGCTGGGGCCACCACACGCATCGGCAAGGTCGAGGACGGCTCAACGGTTTGCGACGTCGACCCGGTCGCGATCAAGCAGCATCGCTCCGTCGGACTCTCGGTCGCCTCATTTGCTTGGCAAAGCCTAGTCATTAACTTGATCGACACCCCCGGGTACGCGGACTTCGTTGTCGATCTGCGGGCGGGACTACGTGCCGCCGACGCCGCGCTGTTCGTAATTGGCGCGGCTGATGGGGTAGATGCCCCAACGCAGCAACTATGGGACGAGTGCGAATCAGTAGGCCTGCCTAGGGCAATCGTAGTAACCAAACTGGATAAAGAAAGATCCGATTTCGACGAGACCGTCGCCGTCTGCCGACGGGTATTCACCGGCGGCAACGGGGTGCTCCCGTTGCACTTGCCGATCCACGCAGACAATGGCGCGCCTATCGGTTTCATTGACCTGTTGACAACGCAGATCCACGAGTGGACGACAGGAAAACGCGTTGAACGTGCGTGCGAACCAGAGCACGCCGATCTCATCGAGCAGGCTCGGGGTGACCTCATCGAAGGAGTGATAACCGAATCCGAGGACGAGACCTTAATGGATCGTTTCGTCGAGGGTGAGCCAATAGAAGTTGAAACCTTGATCAGGGACTTCGAGCGGGCCGTGGCCAGGGGCCACTTCCACCCGGTACTCGGCCATGCCTTGGTACCGGCAAGTCTAGGTACCGAGTTGGTCCTTGATCTCATCGTCCGAGGATTCCCGGCACCAACCGAGCACCCGTTGCCGGTTGTCACCAGCGTCGCCGGTGATCCGATGCAACCCTTGGGTGCGGACCCCGGCGGACCACTTTGCGCCGAAGTGATCAAGACCACAACTGATCCCTATATGGGAAAGCTATCGGTCGTGCGCGTGTTCTCAGGCACCCTTACCGCCGACCAGGCGGTACATGTTTCCGGGCATTTCGAAGGGTCATCAACCCACCAGAATCATGACGTCGACGAGCGCATCGGGGTGCTGACCGCTCCCCTGGGAGCCGAGCAGCGCCAGGTCGAGCGTGCTATTGCCGGCAGCATTGTGTCCGTCAGCAAGCTAACCCGGGCCGAGACCGGTGACACGCTGTCTGATCCAGATAAGCCGCTGATCATGGAGTCCTGGCTAATGCCAGAACCACTCCTGCCAATAGCGATCCGCGCTCACACCAGCGCCGACGAGGACAAACTTGGACCAGCACTTGCCCGAGTGCTAGCCGAAGACCCAACCCTTCGAGTCGACCAAAACGAGGCTACCGGGCAATTACTGGTTTGGTGCCTGGGCGAAGCCCACGCAAATCTCGTTGCCGGGCATCTAAAGGCCCGCTACGGGGTAAATGTCGACACCGAAGAAGTACGGATTTCCCTACGCGAGACTTTCGCAGCACCAGCGGCCGGTACCGGACGCCATGTTAAGCAATCGGGCGGTCACGGCCAATACGCCGTCTGCGAGATCAACGTTGAACCTTTACCAGTGGGAACCGGGTTCGAATTCGTCGACAAAGTTATAGGCGGTTCGGTGCCCCGGGCATTCATTGGCTCGGTGGAGAAGGGAGTTCGTGCGCAGTTGCTAAGGGGCCTCGCGATCGGGTATCCGGTCGTTGACATTCGAGTGACCTTGGTGGATGGCAAATCACATAGTGTTGATTCCTCGGACCTGGCCTTCCAAACAGCCGGTGCCTTGGCGCTCAAAGATGCCGCCTCGAAGGCAAGCATCAGCCTGCTTGAGCCGTTAATGGAAGTCTCGGTGCTGCTACCTGATGAGCACGTCGGCGCGGTCATGACAGATCTTGCAACCCGGCGTGGCCAAGTAACCGGCACCGAATCAATTGCCGGTGGGCGCTCTTTGGTGCGCGCCATTGTGCCAGAAGCCGAGCTCACACGCTACGCGATTGAAATTCGCTCTCTATCCCACGGCACCGGCTCTTACACCCGACGCGAAGCTGGCTTCGCGCCGATGCCTTCGGCCGCAGCGAAGCGGATTTTGGGTAGTTAGCAGCAGCGACTAGCTACTTGGCCAGGAGTCGGCGACTAACTGCCTCGTATCTTCAAGTAGTTGCGAGATGGTCTTGGTGCCACCGATTATCGGCAGGAAATTGGTGTCGCCGCCCCAGCGCGGGACTACATGCTGGTGCAGGTGACCGGCGATTCCGGCGCCTGCCGAAGGCCCTTGATTCATCCCGATATTGAATCCATGAGCACCTGAGACCGCGCGAAGCGCCGTCATCGCCGCTTGCGTGAAGTGCCCCAATTCGACAAGTTCGTCATCCGTTAGGTCGGTGTAGTCGGCAACGTGGCGATAGGGACAGATCATCAGGTGCCCCGAGTTGTAGGGGTACAAATTCAAGACGGCGTACACCAAGGTGCCGCGTGCCACCACCAGATCCTCACCCGGACCCAGGTGCGGTGCGACGCAAAATGGGCAGTCAGCACCGGCGTCGGTGTGCTTTGGCTTGCTCTCCCCCCGCAGGTATTTCATGCGATGCGGGGTCCATAGGCGATCCCAGGCCTCTACCATCATCAGACCTGGGCCCGGGAGGCGATAGCTCCAGTAATCTCAGCGACCGCATCGGTGATACTGACACCGTTCTTTTGGGTGCCATCGCGATAACGGAACGATACCGCGCCTTCGGCCACATCATCATCACCCGCGATGAGCATGAATGGCACCTTGCTTTTCTGCGCCGTGCGAATCTTCTTCTGCATTCGGTCATCTGAGGTATCGACCTCGACCCGCACGCCCAACTCAAGCAATTTCGCAGCAACCCCCTCCAAGTAAACATTATGCGCATCACTGATCGGGATTCCGATGACCTGCACCGGCGCCAACCAGGGCGGGAACGCTCCCGCATAGTGCTCCAGGAGCACCGCGAAGAACCGCTCGATGGACCCGAAGAGGGCCCGGTGGATCATCACCGGACGCTGCCGGGTGCCATCAGCGCCTTGGAACTCGAGGTCAAAGCGCTGGGGTAACTGGAAGTCCACCTGAATGGTCGACATCTGCCAGGTGCGGCCGATTGCGTCCTTGGCTTGAACCGAAACTTTAGGGCCATAAAAGGCCGCGCCACCCTCATCGAGCACTAACTCGAGGTTTTGCTTACCGGCCGCAGCCCGCAACGCCTCGGTCGCCTCAATCCACTCCGCTTCCTCCCCCACGGATTTTTCCGGGTTGCGGGTGGAGAGCTCTAGATAGAAGTCGGTCAAACCGTAATCCCGCAACAGGTTTAGCACGAAAGTAAGTAACCGGTCGAGTTCATCCGGCATCTGCTCCTTCGTGCAGTAAATATGCGCATCGTCTTGGGTGAAACCGCGGGCGCGCGTAAGGCCTTGAACCACGCCGGACTTCTCATACCGATAGACGGTGCCGAACTCGAATAGGCGAAGTGGTAGTTCGCGGTAAGAGCGCCCACGTGCAGAGAAAATCAAGTTGTGCATCGGGCAGTTCATCGGCTTTAGGTAATAGTCGGTGCCCTGCTTTCGGACCACTCCTTCGGCATCAACCTCAGCATCTAGGTGCATCGGCGGGTACATGCCCTCGGCGTACCAATCCAGGTGGCCGGATTGCTCAAACAGTGCGGCTTTAGTGATATGTGGGCTGTTTACGAACTCGTAGCCACCAGCCTCATGACGCTTGCGTGAGTAGTCCTCCATCACCCGGCGCACGACACCGCCCTTGGGGTGAAAGACGGCCAGACCCGACCCGATCTGCTCGGGGAACGAGAACAGATCCAGTTCGGCGCCAAGGCGGCGATGATCACGGCGCTCGGCTTCTTCGAGAAAAGTCAGGTGCGCCTTCAGCTCATCCTTTGACGGCCACGCCGTGCCGTAGATGCGTTGGAGGGATTCATTCTTTTGATCCCCGAGCCAATAAGCCGCTGAGGTTCGCATAAGCTTGATCGCATTCTGCGGAATGTACCGAGTGCTGGGCACATGCGGGCCGCGACACAAATCACCCCAGCACCGGGCGCCGGTCTTGGAGTCGACATTGTCATAGATGGTCAACTCGGCCCCGCCAACCTCCATGACATCGGCCCCACCACTTCCGCCGATCAGTCGGAGCTTGTAGGGCTCGGCCGTCAACTCACGAGCGGCCTCATCCTCGCTGACAACCCGGCGTTCAAATCGCTGCCCGGCTTTGATGATTTCGACCATTCGCTTCTCTAAGGCGACTAAGTCCTCGGGCGTAAACGGCCGCTCGGCATCGAAATCGTAGTAAAACCCATCCTTGATCGGCGGGCCGATCCCGAGCTTGGTGCCCGGGAAGGTGTCCTGGACCGCTTGGGCGAGCACATGCGCGGTCGAGTGCCGCAGGATGGCCAGACCCTCTGGGCTGCCCATTGGTATCAACTCAACCGTGTCTTCCGCGGCAATCGGGCTGGCTAAATCACAGACCACGCCATTAATCCGGGCCGCAACCATAGTGCGATCCGCGCCGGCGATATCGAATGCGGTGCGCTGCATTGCCCAGACAATACTCTTGGCCTTCAAGACCCCGACTTTTATGCCCCTACGAACTCAAACCGTTTTTCCTCGAGCTTCGCGGGCGATCGGGCAACTGAGCAGCGCAATGCCCGAAACCACGACGACAACCACCCAATTTATGGAGAAGTAGGTTGAGATTAGGGGTGGCGGTGAAACTATGGAGGCCGCCGCAATTAGAACGAGTACGACACCTAATTTGCTGGACCGCCACACCACAACGAGCAGTGGTATCGCCATCACGAAAGTGTGCAGCCAGGCGATTGGGCTCACCGCCAAGATGAACCAGTTGATTACCCAAAAAGGCTCTTGTTTACGCCACAACGAGGCGACCGTGACCGCCGCCGCCAACAGCCACGCCACATATTCTTGTGAACCGCTTCTGCGCAGCAGCGCCCCGACCGTCATCAGGTCATTGCGCTGCAGGGATGCGGCAATCGACGCCCTCGAAGTATCAAGAAAATTCGTAATGACAGCCGGCTCCAGCGCGACAGCAATGGCCAACAGCGCCACCGGGATCGCCGCCCCAATGATCAATGTCTTCCACTGCCTTTTGATTAGCGGATAGAGCAGCATGAGCAATCCAAAGCCCCGAGACGAGCCGTAGATGCCGTATGCCGCCCCGGCAATGGCGGGATGGCGACGGTACTTCCAGGCGAGGGCGATGAGGATGGCCGAGAGTGGATAGGTGCTCATCAATCCCCAGCGCCCGGGGACGGTAAGGCCGATTCCGAGTGCTAGTGGATAGGCGATGGAGGCGGGGACTTGCATTAGACGCATGCTTAGCGCGATCAAGCAGAAACTTGCAATCACATAAAAGGACAGCCACCAGCCGTAATCCAGATAAGCCAGCGGCAACCCCAGCGGAATAGCCATCGGCGGGTGCGAGTTGACCGATAAGTCAACGAAGTCCAGCTGCATCCCGACCAGCGGATGCAAGACCTCTAGGGAGTCGTATGCAGAGAAATCCGGCTTGACGAGACCTATGGTTGAGGCAACCTCCCAGCCGACATCGGTCCAGCCACCTGCGCCCGCTAGCTTCTCGACGATTTCAGCGAACCCGAAGTTAGTGATGCCTTCACGAAACTTCGGCCACAGGCTCCGCGCGATCAGAGGGACAGCAGCAACGACCAGCAAGTTTGCAAGTAGCTCGATGATGCCCGGTCGAGTCCAGACCCTGATACGTGCCACTTGCTCCGCTTTCGACACGCGTCCATCATGGCGGCAAGTGGCCTTGGCTTCAAGCCTGGACCTCAACTACCAACCCGTGTCGATGCCCCTGTGCGACTGAGACGCCGTGGCTGGCCTTCGGTGGGCGATACTGGGTTCGAACCAGTGACCCCTCGCGTGTGAAGCGAGTGCTCTACCACTGAGCCAATCGCCCGGGCCACTCCTACTTTACCGCAAGGGGCTCCCCCCTTTCCTTGCGGCCAATCGGCGCGGGCAGCCAGTTTCAGCGTGAGAGATGGGTTATTGTCGTAAAAAACCTAGTGGAAGGACGATGGGATATGACCCTGTCTCGCTCAACCGGCCGCGCAGTCGGTGCCATTCTCACGAGATCCGTCGCTGCTTCGGCGCTCGTCCTCGGCGCGCTGGGGTTTGCGGCGGCCCCTGCGCAGGCCGACGTGACCGGCTTCGGCGGAGCCGTCGGCGTCCCCCAGACCGTCACGGTCACGGATGTCACGCCCAACGGCTTTGGGCAGAGCACCTGCACCGTCACACCCACCATCAACGGTGTGGCCCAGCTCGCCGCCACTGGAACCCTGCAGGACACCACACTGACCTTCCAGTGGACCGCCGCGAACGTAGGTGCGGCAACCTTCTCGATGGGCGACTGCACTACGACCTCGACCATTCCCACTGCGACAATCACCCAGGTGGCCACGACGACGGTCATCAATACGCCCAACACGGCCCCGCTCAACCAGGCGGTCCGGGTGAACGTCACCGTCCAGTCGGCAAGCCCTAGCACATACACGCCCAGCGGCCAGGTGGTCGTGCGGAACGCCAACGGCGCCGTGCTTCAGACCATGGGCTTGACACCCGGTCCGGGCGCCGGGCAGTCCTTCGCCTACTACTGGTGGAATCCGACGACAGCCGGAACCTTCTTCTTCATCGCCACCTACAACGGCGACAGTAATGCCACGAAGTCGGTGTCCCCTCAGGACTCCGTCATCGCCACGCCCAGCGGCGCCACCATCTCCATAACTGCCCCGGCCACGATGACGCAGGGAGTCCCGGTTCAGCTCACCGCGACCGTCTTCCCGAGCGGCACAAAGGGATCCGCGGCTTTCACTGTCAATAACCAGCCGATCAGTGGATCCAACCCGCTGAACGCCCAAGGCCAGGCATCCTTCACGTGGACTCCAACCATGCTCGGGCAGATTACCCTCGGAGCGAACTACATGACCACTACAGGCGGCTCTGGATCAACCTCCGAGACGGTTACGGTCGTCGCCGGTGCCGCCGCGAAGGACATAATCACCCTAATAGCCTCGGGGCTCGGGACGTGGAATCCCGGCGGGGTGTACACCGCGTCCAACGGCACAACCTTCACCTTCCAAGCCTCGTCACAGTCAGGCGCAGCGGTGACCCTCTCGGATACCGGTCCCTGCAAGGTGAATGGGCTGTCGCTTGTCGTCACCGTCGGATCCGGCCAATGCAACCTGGTCGCCTCCAGCCCAGGCGGCCCCGGCTACGCGGCCAACCAGCAGGCCTACACCGTCCTAGCGGTCCCCGGCAACCAGATGTTGACCTTCCAGCCTCAGGCGTCCAGTCGCGTGAACCGCGGTCGCACCATCCGGCTTGAGGCCAACGGCGGTAGCGACACCACCGCCGGCCAGGCCATCAAGTGGCGGGCCGTCAACAGCCGTGGGGTCTGCCGCTTGACTCTCCCGTCAAACGGCTCCGTAATGGTGCGTATGACGGGTTCCGGGGCGTGCCAGATCAGGGGCATCGCTCAGGCGGTGCCGGGCCAGTGGAACAGCATGGTGGTCAACTTCACCTACCGAGTGCGCTGAACGCACGACGGAAGCGGTCCGCCTGCAGTCGACGTGACACCCGTCCAGCATCCCACCAGATGCGACCGAGGTAGGTGATACCGCCAGCCACCACACTTTGGCCCCTCACACAAGTGGGGGGCCAAAGTTTTTGCTGTTCGATCACGGGTCAATGTCTGCTGCTGCGCGCGCCGCGAACTCCTGGCGCATCGCCGCAGCAATTGGGCCTGCCTTGGCCCAGACCCGCTCATCGGCGCGCACCACCGGGTGCACGTCCCTCGTCGAGGATGTGAGAAAAACCTCGTCGGCCCCCTGCAGCACCGATAAATCAAGCTCCTGCTCTGTGACAGCGAACCATTCAAGAATTAAATCGCGGGTTACCCCAGCGAGGCAGCCACTTGTCAGCGGCGGGGTTAGCACCTGCCCGTCAATGATGACAAAAACATTGGTGCCGGTACCCTCGCATAACTCGCCACGGGTGTTGGCGAAGATGGCCTCGGATGCGCCCTGCTCATGAGCCCGCATCAAGGCGATGACGTTATCGGCGTACGAGGTGGTCTTGATCCCGGCCACCGCCGAGTTCTCATTTCTGGTCCAGGGTACGGTAACCAACGTGGTGGTATCGGGCCAAGGGACCTGTGGCGACACGGCCACCACGAGGGTTGGCACCGCGGCCCCCCGATTACTGCCCAAGGGTGCGACGCCACCGGTATAGGTAATACGCAACCGGCCCGGCCCATCAAGTAGTGGCCGGTTTGCGAAGAGGACTTCGCCAACGGCCCCGCGAATCACCTCTAAATCTGGATCCACCAAGCCCATCGCGCGCGCCGAAGCGGTCAGTCGTCGCAGGTGCCGACTCAAGGCGAATGCCGAGCCGTCAACAACTTTCAGCGTTTCAAATACCCCATCGGCCACGGTGAATCCGTGATCGAGCACCGAGACAAGTGCTTCATCCTCGGAAACGAGCGACCCGATATTTCGGTCGCCAACCCAGATCATCATGGCCGCATCACTCTCATATGAGCCCACTTTGCCACGTCTGTGCCGCTACGGAAGTGAGGTGCGCGGCTTTGAGTTCGGTTTCACGCCATTCGGCCTGGGCATCTGATGACCAAGTGATCCCCGCACCGGTACCAAAATGCAAATACCCGCCGGCCTTCCAGAATGTTCGGATGGCAACGGCTAGGCAGGCCGTGCCCTCATCGGCATCAACCCAACCGATCGCGCCGCAGTAGTACGAACGCGGCACCGGTTCGAGTTCACTAATGATTCGAACGGCAGCAGATTTGGGGGCACCGGTGATCGATCCGGGCGGGAACGTGGCGCCGATTATGCGCGACCAGCTGACGCCTTCGAGCAGGGTTCCGGAAATGTATGAGGCCAGGTGCACCAGGCCCGGGTGCTGCTCCACCCGCAGTAGGTCTGGCACGGCCACTGACCCCGTTACGCAGACCTTTGCGAGATCATTGCGCACCAAATCGACGATCATCACATTCTCGGCTTCGTCTTTAGCGCTGAAATCCGCCGCGACTTTGCCGGTGCCTTTGATCGGACCTGAGCGGATAACACCTTTTTGGCGCTCCAAGAACAGTTCGGGACTCGCAGTGACTACTTCAATGCCAAGTTCAGGGGCGCAAATCATCCCGGCGTAAGGTGCCGGATTACCTACCCGCAGCAATTCATACAGACCGGGAATATCGCTTTGCCCTTTATCAGGCAGTTGGGCGCTCAAGACCCGGCAGATGTTCACCTGATAAACCGACCCGTCCGCGATGGCGGATCTGACCTCGGCGACTGCGCGCAAGTACGCGATCTCACCTAGGGAGGATCGCCAGGAGCCGGTGGCCGGGCCGCGCCACCTTGCCGGACCGATCTCTGGGGGCTGGTCCTGCCAATTGCCGAACCGAATTGCCACCGGAACCCCGTCATAGGGCAGCAGAACCGCCCACCTGCCACCTTGATCCAATGCGCTCAGGTCATTTGCCACTTCCACCACCGAGGTGGCCCACTTACCCCCTAGGTGGGCAAATGCCTGCGTCATGGCCCCCATCATGCTCTGCCCCTCGTCCGGTCAGATATCGTTCCCTTTCGACCCCGAAATTGTGAAGACTTTTT
>SYJA01000022.1 GCA_005798555.1 Actinomycetota bacterium | reverse complement strand
TCCCTCGGCACCTCCGGCACGGCATTTGCCTGCTCGCTGGTGCCGTCGGCCGATCCGCTGGGCCTGGTCGCGGGATTCGCCGATGCCACCGGACGCTTCCTGCCACTTGTCTGCACCCTCAATGCCGCGCGCGTCCTGACCGCAACCGCCTCGCTGCTGGGAGTGGACTTCAACGCACTGGCAGCACTGGCGCGCTCGGCCGAGCCAGGCTCAGGCGGCCTGGTGCTGCTGCCGTACTTCGATGGCGAGCGCACCCCGAACCTGCCCGATGCCCGCGGGTCATTACATGGCATCACTCGCGATAACTTCACGCCGGCGAATGTGGCCCGGGCCGCAATAGAAGGGATGTTCGGCGGATTGGCCGATGCCGTTGACGCGTTGGTGGCGGTGGGGGTGGTGCCGGGCCGCGTGCTGCTAGTAGGTGGGGCCGCGGCGAATCCCGCGGTCGCCGAGGTCGCTGCCACCATGTTCGACGTCAGCGTGGTGGTGCCACCGCTGGGTGAGTACGTCGCCGATGGCGCGGCCCGCCAGGCGGCCTGGGCGCTTACCGGTTCGGCCGAGCCACCGAATTGGAGTGACTTACGGGCCGGCGTGACAACCGTCATCGATCCGAGTCCGGTTCCACGGATCCGGGCCGCCTATGCACAGGCCCGAGCCGGCCTCTATGGGTAGGTAAAACCCAATAACCCCACAGGGGTGCTGGTGGCTACGGTGGCGAGGTGGGCCATATGGTCATCAATCCGCAGGGCGAGCTTTGCCGCTGCGGGGCCCGCGGGTGTTGGGAGACCCAGATTGGTTGTGATGCGGTGCTGCGGGCGGCCGGCCGTGAGTTAGATGCTGCGGAAGTTCAGGACATCGTAATTGCTGCGCGAAGTGGCGACGATGCTGCGCTCGATACAATGCGCACTGTCGGCGGGTGGTTGGGCTTGGGGATCGGAGATCTGGTGAACATCTTCAATCCCGAGGTGGTGGTGCTGGGTGGGTACCTTCATCACCTGATCGCCGAGGTACCGGGGGTGAAAGTTGATCGAGTTGGTTCATCACGTCGCGCGCCACGTGAACAGGTCAAGGTGATGCCACCTGAGCTAGCCGACGACAGCACACTGATCGGCGCTGGTGAACTTGCCTTTGCCGAGTTACTTGCCGACCCCCTCGGGATACTTGCCCGATCCGCCAGCCTCGTTACCTCTTAGTTGGTGATTGCTGTCATGCACTTAGCGGCTGGTGACCAGGCGATCACCTTGGATTTGAGCCTCGGTGGGCGCGCCACCTCGTGGTGTGTCGGCGATCTGGAACTCCTGGGTGCCCGCGATGACCAAATGATTTCGTACGGGATGTACCCGATGGCACCGTGGGCCGGTCGCCTGCGTAACAATCGGTGTGAGATTGCCGGGGTCGAATACGAGTTCCCGGCGAATTTCGGCCCGTGGGCAATTCACGGAACCGTGTACTTGAATCCGGTTGAGGTCGTTGAGCAAGCGGACTCCGAGGTGGTACTGCGGTACCTAAGTGCGCCACCCTTTCATTGCACAATCGAAATCCGGTGGCGATTAAGTGCGAACAGCCTGCAAACCACGCTGCAGGTCAGCACCAATGACGAAAGCTTGCCCGCAGTTGTGGGCTGGCATCCGTGGTTCCACCGGCAACTAGCCCATGGAGCGCCCGCTCAATGGGCCTTGCCGGATGCGCGAATGGCCATACGTGGTGGTGACTATCTACCAAATGGGCAGTTAGTTGATCTAGTGGAACAGACGCCTGCCGTGGACGATGCGTTCTTTGTACCTGGGTGCGCAGCCACCTTGCGCTGGCCCGGTGCACTGCGCCTTGACGTCGTCAACACTCATCCATGGTTTGTCATCTATGACGAACCCGAGTCCTATGTATTGCTCGAGCCGCAGACCGGCCCGCCTAACGGGAGTAATACTCCAATTGTTGGTGAACGCATCACCGCACGTGTTGGGCAACCACTCACCATGGTTACCGATTGGTTCGTTACCCGTGAGCAGCCGGTGGATCAAGGCTGATCGTCTGGCCGGTTGTCGCCGACGCCCGGGCGGCGTCCAGGACCCTAAGGTTCGCGATGGCATCGTCAAGAAGTACCGGTGGCGGAGCCGAGTTGGCGAGGGTTTCGTAGACGCCGGTGTAGAAGGTGCCCCAGCGCCCGGTTGCATACGGCACCTCGGAATCAACGGTTGTTGCTTCGTCCAACGCCACCCGGATCAAGGCGACCGAATCAGGTGGTTCAACCCCCCAGCCAGCATCGGCGGGGGTGCTACCGCTTCGAAGTGCTGTCTCCTGAGTGTCGTACTCCCGAAGCAGCATCCCGCCGACTGTTCCCAGGACATTAAAACGCGGTTCGGTGAAGGCGGCGATCATGCTGCCGGTGAGGTAACTGACGGCGTCGTCAAAGTGCGTCAGCAAGATCAGCATGTCATCGTCAGCTGCTTCAGCAACGCGAACAGAACGAGTGATGGCGCTTACGCGCACCACCGGGCCGAGCAATTGGATGGCCTGATCGACAAGGTGCGCACCGAAGTCGAGCAGTACCCCGCCGCTGACACTTGGGTCCGCAAGTTCTCGCCAGCCGCCCTTGGGCACCGCCCGAAAACGGTCGAAGTGCGATTCGAAGCGGTGAATTCGGCCCATGGATTCCTTGGCGTCGAGAATGGTCAAGAACTCCGAATCCCACCGCCGGTTCTGGAACGGGAAAACCTGGTTGCCGGCCGCCTGGGCGGCAGCGCGGATGGCGCTGGCATCCGCGGCGGTAGCGGCCAGCGGCTTGTCGACCACGGCCGGTAGCCCATGCTCGAGGGCGGCGATGGTGAAAGGCAGGTGGGTCAGGTTTGCCCCGGCCACCACCACCAGGTCGAAATCACCTGCTCTAGCCCAAATCGCAGCGGCCGAATCCACTATTTCGGCGTTCGGGAGGTCCGCGGCCGCCTGCTCGCACCGCTCGGCGTCGGTGGTCAGGATCGCCGTGATCTCCAGCCCAGCCGTGGCTTCGATCAGCGGCCGGTGAAAGTGGCGGCCGGCCAGGCCATAGCCGAGCAGCGCAATTTTCAGAACAGTTGCCACCCGGCTAGTAAAGCACCTTCGGTATCAGAAGGTCCCGGGCACTTTGGCAGCAGACCAATTGTCAAAAGATCCGAATCCGACATTCCTCGTGAAATATCTGATTTTTCCCGAAAGTTCCGCCACACTTGCCCCAGTCGCCCCCCCCCCCCGGGCGGCCGGCCACTAGGCCGTCGAAGAGCCCGCGTGACAGCCCCCCAGCTACGCGGGCTTTTCATTGCCTTAGCCAAACCCAGACGTGCAGGTCATCGTTCTAGCAAGGCTTGGGATTCAGGTCGGTTTGGGAGTTCGGGGCTAGCCCCGACATCTAAGGTGTAACTGGTTGGTTACTTGCGGTGCGACGGGATTCGTGTTCCACTCAAGGCGCGGGAAATTGGTTGCGGGTTTTATCGACAGGGAGAAACAAAATGACGAATATTGACGTTTCAGCGCCGGTTAGTGCGGCTCCGACGACGCGGCTAGCCCTAGGCGTTGGTTGGGTGCGGCCCGGCGCCGGCGCTATCGGCGGCGCGGTAAACCCCGCCGCAAATGAAAACTATGGGTTCCGCGGCACGTTTTGCTTTGCGGGTAGTGCCGAGTAGTCAAACCTTCGGCTCAAAAGACGAGGGGAACCTCGGTAATCAGTCGCGGCGAAGTCCTGCCAGTTCAGCGCCGAAAAGTTCCGCGCCTTCCGCCCGGCTGGTCCTTGCGCAACTGGTCCGCTAATTGGGTTGGGCGGGCCAGCTGATGCGGTCATCTGGCAAGATCACTAGATGACCTTCACCTCGAGAAACCCGGCAGACTTCAACGAAGTCGTTGCTACCTTCCCGCTGGCGAGCGCCGTTGAGGTGAGCGAAAACTGCCGCGTGGCCCACGAGGCCCAGCCCGGTTGGGCCCGGGTCCCAGCGCCGGCGCGCGGTCGGGTCATCGCCCAGGTCGGGCGCCTGGTGGAGGCGAATAAGGAAGCCCTCGCGACCCTGGTCGCACGGGAGATCGGCAAGGTCTACGCGGAGGCGCTCGGCGAGGTGCAGGAGGTAATCGACACCTGCGATTTCTTCCTCGGTGAAGGCCGCCGCCTGTATGGGCAGACCATCCCAAGCGAGATGCCGGACAAGCAGCTGTTCACCTTCCGCAATCCGGTTGGTGCGGTGATGATCATTACAGCGGCAAACTTCCCGGCGGCCGTCCCGTCCTGGTATTTCATTCCCGCGCTACTTACCGGCAACTCGGTGGTCTGGAAGCCCGCTGAGCATGCGGGTGCCATCGCCCTTGCCATTGCTGAACTCTTACACGCCGGCGGCGTGCCAAAGGAGGTACTACGCGTCGTCATCGCTGATGGTCCAACGACCTATGCGGGGCTCGAGGCGGCGCTGGCAGCCGGAGATGTCGACAAAGTGGGATTCACCGGTTCGACGGCCGTCGGGCGCAAGCTGGGTGAGCTAGCGGGCCGGCACCTGCAATCACCTTGCCTGGAACTCGGCGGCAAGAACCCGATGGTGGTGATGCCCGACGCGGACATCGACCTGGTTATTGAAGGTGCGCTATTCGCGGGGTTTGGCACCGCTGGCCAGCGCTGCACCTCACTTGGCACCCTCTGGTTGCATCGGTCGATTCACGACGCAGTACTTGCGCGCTACGCGCAAACCGTCTCAGCTGCCGCCGTCGGCGACCCGTTCGCGCGCGTACTTTACGGGCCGATGATCGATGAGAAATACCTGGCCGACCATCTCTTACACCTAGAGATGATCCAGCCGCATCACAGCGTTTACGGCTCAACCGGGGTTGGCCGAATAGCCGCCGATAACCCCCGTGCAGGTTTTGTCGGGGATCCAGCCTTGGGCTGGTTTGCCCACCCGACCATCGTGGCCGGGGTGCGCCCTGGTGATGCGCTCTATGCCACTGAGACTTTTGGCCCCCTTGTCGGCGTTGGCGCATTTGACTCATTGGACGAAGCAATCGAGTTAGCCAACGGTCACGGATATGGCCTGTCAAGTGCGCTGTACTCGAATGACCCAGCGACAATCTGGCGGTTTCGGCAAGGCATTAGTGCCGGGATGCTGTCAATTAACAATTCAACCTCGGGGGCAGAAGCCCACCTGCCATTTGGCGGCAATGGCAAGAGCGGCAACGGCTCCAGGCAAAGCGGCATCTGGGTACTTGATCAGTTCACCAGATGGCAGGCAATGAACTGGGATTACAGCGGTAAGTTGCAAAAGGCGCAGATGGATGTAACAGATCTGCCACATGATCCTGATTTCAAAATCAGCTAGCCACGTGATGGGCAAACGTGCTCCCGACTCGGCCGATGTAGTTGTCGTCGGCGGCGGTGTCATGGGTGCGTCTGCGGCATTTCATCTTGCGGAGGCGGGAGTCGATGTCGTACTGGTCGAGCGCGGTGATCTTGCCGGGGGGTCGACCTCTAAGGCCGCTGGTGGCGTACGCGCAAATTTCTCCGATGAGCTAAATATCGCCCTCGGCAAGAGATCGCTGGAACTCTTCGCGGACTTCACCAGTAGGCCAGGTCAGCAGGTTGACCTACACCGGACCGGGTACCTCTTCGTTTTGACCAGCGCCGATGCGGTCGACGATTTCGAGCAGGCGGTTGCTCTGCAGCAGCAATTGGGCGTGCGCGCGGAGCTAGTGGATCCGCCGCGGGCCAGCGAACTTTCACCGTATCTAGATACTTCGGGAGTGCTGGCAGCAGCTTGGTCACCTGATGATGGCCATTGCACCCCTGAGTCGGTGGTGCAGGGTTACGCGACGGGGGCGCGGCGCCTTGGTGCGCGCGTAATGAGCCACACTGCAGTCACGAATATTCGAGTCTCTGGCGGCGAGATCCATGCGGTGGAAACATCGTTCGGGTCAATTACTACTTCGTGTGTCATCAACTGTGCCGGTGCCTGGTCGCCGCAGATTGCGAACTTCGTGGGTTTGGATCTACCGGTCGTACCAGTTCGCCGGCAACTGGTGGTAACCGAACCACTAGCAAACCCGATGCCAACCGCCTTCACCATTGACTATGGGACGACCTTCTATTGGCACCGTGAGGGGCCGGGCATTTTAATGGGGTTCTCCGACCCAAGCACGAAACCGGGTTTCGATTGCACCGATGATCCGGGGTTCTTAGGTCAATTGGCTGAGTTGGCAAGTGTGCGAGCGCCGGCCTTGCTCGATGTCGGCATCAAGACGGGCTGGGCGGGGCTGTATGAAGTTACCCCAGACCACAATGCGCTCCTTGGGCAAAGTCATGAAGTCTCCCGGATGCTTTATGCAACGGGGTTCTCCGGGCACGGCTTCTTGCAGGGCCCGGCGGTAGGCGAGATCTTGCGCGACCTGTATCTGGGCCGGGCACCTTTTATTGATATCGCACCCCTTGATGTTCGACGTTTTGCCAGCGGCGCACTTCGCCCCGAACGTAATGTCGTCTAATAGTCGCTAGCGTTGCAATTAGGCGCGCGACTCAAACATGCCAAGGAGGGCGGCTATCCCGAGAACTGATCGGGGTGAATACGCGGCCCGCCAGAGCCCGCCGTGATTTGCTCCTTGCGCAAACAACTCCATCGGATTACCCAATGGGGTGGCCGGGTTCGCGGTGGCTGCCGGGTTGCGCAGATCATGGACCAAGAGCGCGGCCATCAGTGCAGTAGACGTTGCCGGCTCGAAAACCTCAATGCCGAATTTGTCAGCGCCGGCATAAGCCGCCGCCAGCGCCCGATTCTTGACCACCGATTGGGTGCGTGTGGCAGGCGCAAGGTTGATTGACACTGGAGTCCCCGATGATCGTGCCACCAATGCGCGCCACCGCTGCATTCGTTTGGCCAGTGCATAGTTCGCACCCTGTTGGGAGATAAGTGAGTCGTTGAGGCCGACTTCGGTTCCGTCGGCGGCGACCAGGGTGTTCGGGTAATTGGGTTCGAATTGCCGAAGTGTTCGCAGCGGAGCCTGCAGCAGTCCGCTCAACCCGCGGGAATCCCAGCGATTACGGGACTCAAGGACGGCATCAAGTGGCACCATGAAGGTGTCGGTGGGGGTGGCCAGATATGCGAGGGTGAGGTCGTCACGGCCCCCGAGAAGATCGGCAACCACGGCGTCGGCCGCCATCGACAGCAGCACATGCGTAGCGCCGTCGGCGTATGCGTAGGTGCCGAGGACGAAGGGCTGCTCAATCTCGGTGATCCAGGTGCGCACTTCCGGAGTGCGGGTCAGTAGGTTCGCACCGGCGACATTTGCGATCGCGACATCGTCCTCGGGGTGCACTAGCCCATCAACGACAAGTGGCGGATTGCCGGCAGCATCAAACTCAATCGGGACACGAAGGCGCCCTGCCGTACTGCGCGTGATGTCAATTAGTCGTTGCCAGATTGCTGGGCGTTGCAGGTCGATGGCGTGCACGGTGGCACCCCAGCGCAGTAGCGATCTGGTCGGACCCATCTCGGCCCCGGCGCCAAGCAGTGCGATATCCACCCCGCGCAGATCAAGCCAGTCTGGGTTGTCGAGCACCAGGTGTATTGCCGACCCGAAACTCGGTTCGGCAATGCCGCCGTCAACCCACTTGTCTACTTGGTCGCGCAGATGCCGTCCGAACAATCGCTTGCCTCGATATGGCACGGATAAGTCCGAGTCCAATTGGGCGGTGCCCTGGATCTGAACAGAACCGAAGCCAGGTGCGGTGAACGCCACCATGGCTGCATCGACACTTAGTTCCTGGCCGTCGCGGCCAAAGCGAAAGCGCCGGTGCGCCGAGGCCAGGCCATCGCGCGAGACCTGGAGCGCCGCATCGGGTGTCGCGGTGGCGGCGGCGACGATATCGCGTATTGGCCGGAGGTATCCGGCACGCCAGTCCTTGGTGTGCTCGATGCGATCGGCGAGTTCTGGCGCTATGCCGCGGGCACAATCGGCGAAGATGGCGCGGCCGGTGGCGCCGGTGCTGCGTTTGCCATCACCACCCGAAGGAAAGCAGACGCCATCGGGAGTATTGACGTCTGAATTCGCCGACATCAGTGCAGAATACCTACTTCGCTGACGACTTTGGGGGCGGGTCTTGCTGCATCCGCGAGCAGAGGTCAAGACTGTGGGCATCTAAATCGGGGCAGCCGGGTGGCAGATGGCGAAACGGCACGATAAAGGTGTTGCGCTTGCTGGCAATTCCCCGCAACGGCCTGGCGGAAGGCGTGGACACCATGGACGCGCAATGCCAGCTAAAGTTTTATGGCCCTAAGCGGCCGTGAGTACTCGAGTGTGATGTCAACCGCATTCAATTTGTCATCCTAATGCGGGAGAAAGGTCCCATTATGGGTAAAGGTTCGGGCGAGGGTTTGGGCATCGGATTCGCGCGGGTTGTCGAAATCCTGCCAGGCATGGGCGACAAGGGCGGCCGCGTGGTCGAGTGCTGCTTGGCGGTTCACCCCGAGGGAGAGCGAATCCTTCATCGCTCGAGCAATTGCTTGCGGTAGGGCGCTAACTCAGCGGTTCGATCTACCCCGACGATACCGACCAAACCGGTGTCATCGGAATACTCGAAAATGCACGCTTCGTCGGCCGAGCCCTCAACCAGCTGGCTTGAGGTAGCAATCCCGGGCATCCCGAAAGACTGGATTTTATGGTGGTATTGGTCTGACCAAAAGGCGGGCATTGCCGAAAAAGGCCCTTGGTCGGGTTGCTCACCACGCAGGAGTGCCGCGAGCGAGACGCCTGCCCGACGTCCTGTTTCGGTCGGCATGTTCCAGTGCTCGATGCGCCTGGGGATATTGCCGAAGAGCGAGTTGGGATGCCGTGCGACATCGCCCACTGCAACGATCGGAACTTCAAAGTCGACAACCATCCCTTGGTCGACAAGAACACCGTCGGTGAGATCAAGGCCATTGCCCTCGAGCCACTCCACATTGCAGACCGAGCCGACGGCCTCGACTACAACCGATGCTGGTAGTTCGGTGCCGTCATCTAGGAGTACCGAAGTGATGTGGTCACCACCGAGAAACTCTTGGACCGTGCGACCCAGGTGGAAGTCCACCCCGTGGTGTTCATGGCGTTCGCGCAGGCCCCGCCCAAGTTCAGCGCCTAGTGGTCGGATCATCGGTTGCTCGTCTATCGCTACTACATGTACTTCACAGCCCAGCCCACGGGCGGTGGCTGCTACCTCACAGCCGATGAAACCCGCGCCCATGATCACTGCGGAGCGGCCGGGAGCCAGGTAGTTGCGCAGGCCGATTGCATCATGGGACGTGCGAAGCACGTACCGACCGGCTTCGGGCCCGGGTATCGGCAGGCGACGCGGCCGAATCCCGGATGCAATTACCAGGCCGTCGAAGGCCAATTGAGTGCCGTCGGCCAAGGTGAGGGTCCGTGCCGCGAGGTCGCTGCTGATCACCGGCGACCCGAACTGCCAGTTGACATCAGCAACCGATGGCTTGCGCCGGAACTCCAATTCGGCAACTTGGACGCCGGCTGATAAGGCCTCTTTGGAGAGCGGGGGCCGGCTGTAAGGCATTGATGGCTCATCACCGACGACGGTGATGGCACCCTCGAAACCGGCAGCACGAAGTGACTCGGCGGTTCGTAACCCACCAAGGCCTGCGCCAACCACGACAACCGATGCAGCCACGCTATTCATTGACCCTTTTATTCGACGGTGATGGCTTGCATGGGGCACACATCGGCGGCGCTTTCGACGTCTGCGCGCCTTGACCCATCGACCTCCTTGACGTATTCAAGTTGCCCGTCGTCATTCAACGCGAATACATCGTCGGCTTCGAAGCAGCACTGGCCGTAGTGCTGACACTTGTCCATGTCAACGGTGATTGTTACCACGTTTACTCCTCTTCGATTCGGGATGGATACAGATCCTTTGACGGTGTTCGGATGCCACGGAACTCCCAGTCGCCACCTAGGGCGGTGGACACCACCTCTTCGCTCTCACTTGGCTGCGCACCGACATCGGTGCGGATCGGGGTTGGTCCTTCGACAATGTGGTTGCGCAGAATCCCCAGCCCCTCGACCTCTACCTCCACGATATCTCCGGGTTGGACCGGCCGGGAGAACGCCGGAGTGCCGGAGAAGAGCAGGTCGCCGGGCACCAAGGTGATGGTCCGGGCAATGTCAGCAACGAGGTAATGCATATCCCATTCCATCTCGTCGGTGGTGGAGGATTGCTTCACCTGACCGTTGACTCGAGTCTGAATCGCCTTGCCGTGAAAATCCCAATCGGTCACCACGCCGGGGCCAACCGGCGCCAAAGTGTCGCTGCCCTTCACCCGAAGCATCGAGCCGGCGTCGGTGTCACGGAAGTCATGCAACCCATAGTCATTGCCGATGGTGTAGCCCGCGATGTAGTCACGGGCCTCACCTGGTGAAACATTGCGGCAGGTGCGCCCGATCACAATGACGATCTCGCCTTCGTAGTTGAGCCACTTGCAACCGCGCGGCCGCACGACGGCAGCATCATGGGAGTTCAGTGCGGTGATCGGCTTGTGAAAATATGTGGGGGCCGGCGGTAGTTTCGTCAGGAACTCATCAGTGCGGGACGCGTAGTTGAGGTGTACTGCAATTATTTTTGACGGTTCGGTTGGGGGCAGGTGAATCGCGCCGGCGATCGCGGTGGTGCGCCCGTCACCGGCGACGAGCTCATCGCCATGGCGTTCAACCGCGGTCGGGTAACCATCGAGCAGGATCCGGCGAAATTCACTCATGCCGCCGCACCCGCCCTGGTCCAGCCGGTTGCAGGGCGGTCAAACCAAATATGGACTTGGCCGGTGCCGATCGAATTCTCATACTCGCTAAACAGCCGACCCGGCGCCGTAACATCACCCTCGCCGATGGCGCCTATCATCATCAAATAATGGGCGAACTTGCTCTCGGGTCGGTATTTCAGATAGTCGGGCATGGTGGCGAGTACCTGAGCATGATCACCCTTTTCAAACCAGGCGATGCGTTCAAGATCGGCGGCATAGGCCTCGGGGGTGAAGATATTTGACGGGTCACTGGCTTCGTGTGCGCGCAATTGACGCAGCGGCCAGAAGGTGTGCGAGAGCGCACCTGATGCGATTAGCAGCACCTTGCGGTCGGTTTCGCGAATCGCTTGGCCCAGGGCCCGCCCGGCATTCAGAAAATCCAGGGTGTCTCCCGTTTGCGCAACACTTAGTGAAATCCAACGCTTATCGGGTAAGCCGTCACCAAGAAACTTCCAGAGGTTGACGGTTGCATAGTAAAGGGGAAGGTAATGGTCTTCATTAGCGCTGATCCAGGTGCCGTTTTCTTTACCGCGATCCGCTATGGCCTTGGCAAGTTCAGGGTCACCTTTCCAGTCGTAGGGGATCCGGCACATACCGCGTGGCAACTCTTCCGAGGTGAATAGCCCAGACCGGCGATCTTGGGCGGTCACGACGAATTCGACCGTGGTGTACCAATGCGAGTCCAACACCACCACGGTGTCGTAGTCGAGAGTCTCGAATACCTCTTTTCGCAGTTTCTCCAACCCCGGCACGAGGGAGATTTCCTTGCCGTCATTGATTTCGCGGCGCACAGTTGGTGGCAGCATAATGGTGGGGACGTGCGCGAGAATCCCTGCGCCTACGACTTCACCCATGTTGATTTCCTCTACTTCCATCCGGTTGGTGCATATACGGTGTTCTTCACATCGGCGTAGAAATCAAATGACCAGGTACCGCCCTCGCGGCCGACCCCGGACTTTCGGGACCCGCCGAACGGTGCCTGCAGATCACGAACGAAGAAGCAATTTACCCAGATGGTGCCAGCCACCAGAAACTTTGTGAACGCCTCGGCGCGCTCGCGATTGCCGGTGACAACCACAGCTGCTAGGCCGAATTCGGTGCCATTGGCCAGTGCCAGGCCCTCCTCGTCGGTATCAAAAGTCTGCATCGTGAGCACCGGACCGAAAACCTCAGCGGTCAAAATCTCGCTGCCAGCCTTGGCATTTGTCACCAAGGTTGGCCGGTAGTAGAGACCGCCCAGTTCGATGTTGCGCTCGCCTCCAAAGGCGATGGTGGCCCCATCGGTGCGGGCCCGCTGGACGAATCCGTCAATGCGGTCAACATGCTCGGCGTGAATATTCGGGCCGATTTGGGATTCCTCCTCGCGCGGGTCACCCTGCTTTATCAAAGCGGCACGCTCGGCGAACTTCTTAGCGAACTCCCCGGCAACACTTGACTGCACCAGCAACCTGGTACCGGCAAGGCAAACCTGCCCGGCGTTGTCGTACTGATCGACGGCCAAAGTGGCGGCTAGGTCAAGATCAGCATCATCAAGGATGATGGTTGGGCTCTTGCCGCCGAGTTCAAATGAGCAGGGAGTCAGATTGTCGGCAGCGGCCCGGGCAACCAGTTTCGCGGTCGGCACCGAGCCGGTGAATGAGATGCGCGAAATACCCGGATGCGCAACCAGTGCCGCACCGGCTTCCGCACCGAGTCCCTGCACGACATTGAACACCCCGGCAGGCAACCCGGCTTGAGCCGTTAAGTCGGCAAAGAGCGAAGCAGTGAGCGGGGTCCATTCGGCCGGCTTGAGAATCACGGTGTCGCCTGCGGCAAGAGCCGGCGCGATTTTCCAGGTGGCGAGCATGAGCGGTGCATTCCACGGGGTGATGAGTGCTGCCACCCCGGCCGGATCCCAACTTACGACATTGGTGTGATCGCGGGTGATGAAGTTCGGGTGGTGTAGTTCCTTGAGCGCCCAGTCTGCGAAGAAACGCAAGTTGTGCACGACGCGGGGCATCACCCCTCGACGGTGCGAGCGAAGCAGGGAGCCGTTATCGGCCGTCTCAACCTGCGCGAGTTGCTCGATATTGGCCTCTACTAGATCGGCAATTCGATGGATGATGACACCGCGCTCATGGGGACTCAGTTCGGCCCAGGCCGGGAAAGCGGCCCGTGCGGCCGCCACGGCGGCATCGACCTCGGGCTGGCCGCCACGGGAGATTTCCCCCAACTGCGCCCCATCAATGGGGGAGATGTCGGTAAAGGTAGTTGGGGAGGCCAATCTTGAGCCACCGACCCAGTGCCGGGTGTCGATATCGACGCCGGCAACATTCGTGCTGCTCATAATTACCTTTCGGTAAAAGTAAAATAGATCGTTCGGACCCTAATGGAAAAAGTCGCTTATCAGCAAATGGACGAGGCCTTTCTGGCCACCCGACCGGGATATTCGCCCGGGCTATTCGGTGGCGCGGATCAAGTCTCGCAGGATTTGGGCGGCTCGCGGGAGGTCCTCGGTGGTGATATGCCGGGTGATATTGCGCTCCCCTTGGTTAAACTCGGGGAAGAGCTTCTTCATCAGCCGCCGGCCGGCCGGCGTGAGGCTAACTAATACCAGCCGGCCGTCTGCCACCGAGCGCTCGCGGGTCAAAAAGCCGCGCCCTTCAAGGGTGGTTAGCACCCCGCTCAGGGTGGCCTTGGAGAAACCACCCTCGGCTGCGATCCCGCGGGTTTCAATGGGTTCCCAGATCCAGACCACCCAAAGCACCACGAAGGCGGTCCAGGTCAGGTCGGCTTTGGCCAGAACAGTGCGTTCCAGGTGATTTCGTACCGCGTTGGCCGCCCGAAAGAGGTTAGAAGTGACCGCCATCGCTTCAAAGTCAAGTTGTAGGTTGCCCAATCGGGAGGCGACCGCACTCTCGGTCTCATTGAGCGTGTGTTGGCCGGCCATCTGCTTACTCTCTCAAGAATTAGCCAGATTGGATACTCGTTAGGGGGCAAAAGTTAAATAAGAGTTTCCATCCCGTGGTCCCAGGGGTTACGCTGTGCCGATAATTCGGGTCCTAACGATTATGGGTCAGCGACAATGGAGGATGCATGAGTACGAAAACTGACATCTCGCTGGCCGATCTAGATCTCTTTGCCAATGGAGCCCCATGGGTAGTATTCGAGGAGCTGCGAAAAAATTCGCCCGTACACTGGGATGTCGAAGGGTTACCAAATCATGGCTTTTGGTCCGTAACTCGATATCGCGATATTGTCGAGGTGCTGCGCGATACCCAAAACTTCTCGAGTGAAATTGGCGCGGTCAATCTCGAGGAACTTGACGAGCGCCAAATGGAAATCCGTCGCTCGATGCTTGAAACCGATGGCGAGCGACATCGAGCATTGCGTAAATTATTGCAGCCGCAGTTCACCCCGCGCGCTCTTGCAGACTACGAAACTTTTCTCCGCGGCATCACTGCTACCACGCTAGATCGCGCGCTGGTCAAGGATCAGTTCGACTTCGTAGCGGAGGTGGCAGCGGATTTTCCGATCCGGGTGCTCGCTCAACTACTTGATGTCCCGGACTCTGACATCCCCCAATTAATCAAGTGGGGTAATCGAATGATCGGTAACACTGACCCGGAGCACGCGGATGTGCTGGCAAATAGTGAAGAAAGTGATAAGTACAAGGACCTACCATTCCGCTCACCGGCCGCTCTTGAAGTTTTCAATTACGGATTCCAGCTGGCCGAAGAGCGTAGGGGCGGCGCCGGAACCGACCTCGTTTCAAAACTAATCAACCAAGTTCCAATTGACGGCATCGAATTAGATGATCGCGATTTTCGCAACTACTTTCTGCTGCTCGTGATCGCGGGCAATGAGACCACGCGGCACACCATCACCCACACGATGAACAACCTTATGGCTAACCCCGATCAGATCGAGATCCTGCGCGAGCGGCCCGAGTTAATCCCGTGGGCGGTCGAGGAGTTCTTGCGTATGGCCAGCCCGGTGCATCACTTCCGCCGAACTGCCCGCCAAGCCGTTACCTTGAATGAACAGGAGATAAAGGCCGGTGACAAGGTCGTAGTTTGGTTCGGTTCGGGCAATAGAGATGAGGAGGTGTTTAAGGACCCAAAAGTCTTCGACGTCCAGCGTCTTCCCAACGAACACATGTCCTTCGGTCGCGGCGGCCCGCATATGTGTTTGGGCAACTCCTTAGCCCGACTCGAGATCCAGATAATGTTTGAGGATCTTCTCGCGCGCGACGTGGACCTGTTGCCCAATGGCACACCTGACTACGTGCGCAGCAACTTCGTTCACGGCTTCAAACGCTTGCCAGTGCGAAAGGCGTAGGTTTATGGCTCCTGGATCTTGTGCGCGGGCGCTAGCGTTTAATCAGGTGGCCGAGGCCGGCGACCTGGCTCAGGAAGCTGTCGACGAGCGCATGAGCCCGGGCGCGTGACTTAGGCTCCTCCGCACGGGTGAATGCCAGCAGGACTTCTGGATCTTGGCCGTCCTTCACGATCAATTCTCGTCCACCACCGGGGGACCCGCACCAGCCTTCGAGCATGTCAGCGGTCAGTTCCGGGTGGAATTGAAGCGCCAGATTCTTGCGTAGGGTAAAGGCCTGCGAGGCACGCGGGGTGCGTGCTATCTCGCTGGCGCCGGGTGGAAGCTCCCACCTGTCGTAGTGGAATGAGAACCATGGGCCAGGGGGGATGAGCGACTCGTTGTCACTCCAAAGGCTTGTCCAGCCGATCTCACAGTCTGGGGCTCTAGCCACGCTACCGCCATGGGCTCTGGCCAACAGTTGGCCGCCGAAGCAAATACCAAGTACCGGCACCCCGACCGCGTCGGCTTGTTTTATCCACTGAAGTTCTGGGAGCAGCCACTCCCCGATGGTGGTGTCGTCCCAAGCCCCCCAGGGCGAGCCCATCGGGACGATGACATCGAAGGCGGATGGATCTGGGAAGTGGTAGCTGACGACACCGGGAGTGTCATATTGGCCAGCACTTACTATCAATGCCTCCACCACCTCGAACCCGTGGTCGGCGAAGCGCTCGGATACTAATTGGGGCGGGCTGAATGCATCGTGCTGCATGAAAAGCACCTTCATTCGGTGAATCCTCTCCGGGTCTTCTCCGAGCGGTCCATATTGGCAATATTATCCTGCGATCGTTGGGGGCCGAACGATCTAAGCAATATACTTGAAAAAGTGTAGGGGTCCCAGACTGATGGCTAGAGGGGTAGAACATGCAACAGGAGTTAGCGGATCTTCGCCGGGAGTTGGAAACGCAAAACATCGACATCCTGCGCCTCATCTGGCCAGATGTCCTGGGCCTGACCCGATCCAAGGACATCGCGGTCTCGCAGCTCGAGCGTGCGGCCGGGCACGGCCCGGCCTTCTGCCAGGCGACCTGGACGACCACCACCCGCGGCGATGTCCTCGATGGTCATGGCAGCCTGCAGGACGGCCTGTCCGACATGGTCTCCCGCCTCGACACGTCGACGATCAGGTCGTTGCCCTGGGAGCCGGGTGTTGCGTACGCAATCGCAGATATTGATGAGCCGGACGGCACCCCCAATGAGATCTCCCCGCGCGCGGTGCTGCGACGGGTAGTTGAGGAGTACAAGGCGCTTGGGCTGTTGCCTGTCGTTGGCCCTGAACTTGAATTCTACTTCGCCCATCGACCAAATGGCACCTGGGAGCGGGTCATCAACAAGACCGGACGCGTTTACCAGACCGGCTCGCTAGTTGACCCGGATGGTGCTTTCTTGTATTTGATCCGCATGATCGACCGCCTGAACATTGGGGCTTTCGCCGGTAATCACGAGTTCTGCCCATCCCAGTATGAGATCAACCTTTGGCACGGTGACGCCCTCGACGCCGCGGATCGAACCTTCTTGTTCAAGACCGCCGTGAAGGACGTTGCAAATCGACGCGGAATCATGAGCACCTTCATCGGCAAGCCCTTCGCAGATGAGGGGGGCAGCGGATTCCACCTGCACTTTTCGGTGACCGATGTCGACGACACGAACATGATGCGCGACCCAGATGGCGAGTTATCCCTGATCGCGAAACGGATGATGGCCGGGGTGCTCGAGCATGCTCCTGCGCTGGTGGCATTTTGCAACCCGACCATAAACGCTTACAAGCGACTTGGTCCCGACACCATGGCCCCGTACCGCGCAAACTGGGGCTACGACAATCGCACCACCTTCGTCAGAATCCCCCCCGAGCACGGCGCTGGATCACGCATTGAGATTCGTATCGGTGATGGCGCGGCGAACCCTTATGTGATGATCGCCGCGATTTTGGCAGCTGCCCTCGATGGGCTCTCCCGACAACTTGTTTGCCCGCCGCATTCGCAGGGCTGGTCTTATACCGACCAGAGTCGTCCAGTGCTGCCGATGTCGCTGACTGCTGCGCTAGATGCCATGCGGGCCGACACCTTCCTCGTGGGTATCCTCGGGGAGCCGTTCGTGCAGGCATTCGAGACGCTAAAGCGCGATGAAGTGCGGCGTTATGAGGAGGCGGTCGACGACCCGGGTACCCGTGACGTGACGCAATGGGAACTCGACGAGTACCTAGAGGACTTCTGACACCGGTAGCGCCCTCGGCTGGTTGGGCGAACGGTTGTTAGTTACGATGAGGGGCCGCAGGGCAATTGCCCATAACCTCTTCGGTAGCGCAGTGGGAGATGAACGAGGACTTTGAACACTTCGAATAGGTACATCCTGACGATCAAGTGCCCGGATCAGGCTGGCATCATTCACCGCGTTGCCGGCGCTTTACTTGAGGTTGATGGCAATGTCCTCGAGCAGGCGCAATTCACCGATGAGGACTCGGGTGTGTTCTGCATGCGCACCAAGTTTGAATCGCCAGTCGCAGACCTTGATGCCGTGCGCACGGTGGTGACGTCGCGGGTGCTGAGCCTGGGCCCAGAGTTGACTTTGCGCCATGAGGCTGAGCATCGTCGGGCGCTGATCTTGGTATCAAAGCATGATCACTGCCTGCTGGACCTGCTTTACCGATTCGGAAACGGCGAAATGCCGATCGATATCCCGGTCATCGTCTCGAATCATGACGACTGCCGTGAGATCGCCGATAGGTACCAGATCCCTTACTTCCACCTGCCGGTGCATCCCGATAACAAGGCGGAGCAGGAGGCACGGGTCCTTGAACTGATCGAAGAGTACTCAATCGACGTAGTTGTGCTCGCGCGCTACATGCAAGTGCTTTCGAGTGACTTCTGCGAGAAACTTGCCGGCCGAGTGATCAACATTCACCATTCTTTCCTACCTGGGTTCAAAGGCGCGCGTCCTTATCAGCGGGCACACGAGCGCGGCGTTAAGTTGATCGGTGCCACCGCGCACTTCGTCACCGGTGACCTAGACGAGGGCCCGATCATCGAACAGAGCGTCGAGCGAGTGAATCATGCGCATACCGCTTCAGACCTAGTGGAGATCGGACGTGATGTCGAGCGCGGCGTGCTCTCCAGAGCGGTGCGCCTATTCGCTGAAGACCGCATAATTCTGACCGGCCAGCGCACCGTGGTTTTTGCCTAGGACGTTAGGGCAGTAACTCGCTTCATGACCTCGGTGCAGAACTTCGAGTGCTCGGATCGTTCATCAATGAATATTGATGGCTTGATACAAAAAGTCGTAAATCCCATTTCAAGGTGATTGGGTATGCCGGAGAGGGCCTCCGGCAGCGGCGCCACACTGTCTGCATCCGGAAACTCAACCCGGGTACCGCAGACCATCTCGATCTCGTCAAATGTTCGACCGGCGGCTGTGAGCCCTTTGTGCAACTTGGCAACATCATCGGCCTTGGGTAGGCCCAACGGGTGGTAGCCGCTGCCGTACTTCAAGATACGGCGAAGCACCGGATCATTGAGACTCTCGCCGCCGAACCACATGCTGGGCCCAGCAGGCCGGTAGGGCTTCGGGTCTAAATAGACGTCATCGAATTGGAAATACTGCCCATGGAAAGACGCCGGTGATTTTGCCCAAACCTGCTGCCAAATCTCGAGGTCTTCATCGAGGATGGCGCCACGCTTTTCAAAGGGCACGCCGAGTGCGGCATATTCATCGCGGTGCCAGCTAACGGTGGGCTGAATAACCAAGCGGCCTTCGCAGAGAAGATCCAAGGTAGCCAGATCCTTGGCCAAGATAAGTGGATGGCGCAGCGGTGCGATCAGGGCAATTGCCCCAAGACGCAAGTGTGTTGTTGCTGCCGCTATCGCGGCCAGCAGTAGCAGCGAGGAGGGCCAGGGTGTTGCTGGATCTTGATTACCGGGCATTGCGTAGTCGCGCGGGTTCGCCATGCGACCTTGATCGCCGGCGGTTGGCCCTAGTAAGACGTGGTCACTGATCATCACCATGTCGAACCCGGCGTCTTCGGCTTCTTGGGCCATTCGAACAATCCCGCGCAGATCCCGCGGGTCGGTCATCGTCCAGTTCTCGGTGAGCACGCTCACCATGCGTGGCGCAGGCATGCGGCTCAAACGGGTTTCGACATGTCATCGAGGAGGGTGCCGCCGGCAAATGTGACCCCGACCTCGCGGTAATACCCGGCGATAATTTCGTCCACGGGCAGCAGCGCTGCTGGTTCATCCCATGGGGAGTCAAAGAGCGTGAGCTCGGCATCCCCGACCCAGGGGGTGCCGAGATCTGCGTCGACGCCACCCATGGTGGCAATCTGCAGTAGTGACATCCCGGCCCCCGGAGTAATTGACGGCATATATCTGTGGTGCACCATCGGATGGCCATTGACAAATCCATTTGTCGGGCTGGGCTCGCGCAATGTGACTCTTGCCGTTGCGAGCCGGTGGTCGTACGCGGCGAGGGTGGCGCCGAAGGTGCCACCGGGTGCGACCCGTGGTGCGGCCTTGCCGTGGTTCATGGCGCGGGTGACGTGCATGCTGCCAAGTTTCTTCGGGTAGCCCTGGAACCAGCCGCGACCAATGGCAAAGTCGGTGGTCACCCAGATCAGGACGCAGCGACTGTAGGTGATCCCTTTATAGACGCAGCGAACGACGGCAAAAGTCTCCAGATATTGCGCACGAGCCGGATCTAGGAGTTCCGCGCCGCCGGTGCTGCAGGATTGCCAGTCGGCCCAAATGAATGCGACGGCGCCGGGATCCTCGGGGGCCAGATCCAACTCCGGTGGCAGTAAGGCGCGCACGTTTGCCGGGTCGGTTCGATATTCGACCGTGAGCAAAGTTCCGGAGTAGAACCACGGCATGGGTGGGATCAAGGCGGATCGCCCTGACGGGGAGTATGGCGGCAAGAAGCCAGAGGTATCGGTCACGGGCATAGGCTAGCGGATACCGTTCGCTACCGAATGATTATCGGGGCCCGCGAAGATCGGTGAGTAAAGAATCGGGGGCATTCGTTCGGCACTAATGTTCGGCTTGTGGTCAAGCCCCAACCGGTCAATTCATCCCTTCCCGCAGCAGGCAAGCGAATTCGCCTGAATCGCGAGGTGATCTGCGAGGCGGCGGCGAAGTTACTGGCTGAGACGGACGCCGCAACATTTAGTGTGCGGGCACTTGGTGAGCGCCTAGGGGTAGACGCCACCGCCTTCTACCGGCATTTTGCCGACAAGGACGATCTCCTGCGCGAACTAGGCGACCGCTCACTGGCCCCGGCAACGAGGGGATTCGAGGCCACCGACGACCCGCGTGATGACATCCGCCGAATGTGCTTGGGGCTGCGGCGCACCCTGCTGCGTAACCAGGTCGGCCTAAGTATCACCTCCCTTGGCCCAACCCGTCGCGCGAACGAACTTAAGATCACCGAAGTGCTTCTCGATGCGCTACTTCGCGCTGGTTTGAAGACCGAACGAGCCGCCATCGTGTATCACGTTTTCATTGAGTACACCGTGGGGTCCGCGACCCTTGATGCACCGCTGGCGGCGAAAGGCGCGCAGCGCGGAGCCACCTACCGCAGGTGGCGGGCTGACTATCGACAGCTCGTACCGAGTGAGTACCCCGCGATTAATTCAGCGTATCGATCCCTTTACCCATCAAGTGATCAGGTTTTCGAGGCCGGCCTTGGTGCCCTAGTCGAAACATTGGTGCCGCCGCCCGCGACACTTCGGTGGGTGCCATGATCAGGCCCCGGAATAGATGAAGGCCCGCAGCGGACCTCCCGCAAGTGGACTCCACGGTCAAGGATTCGGTTCATTTTCCATGCCCTAGCCGCCTCGCCATTTCGTGGGAATTCCAGAAAGGTTGCGTCGAGTACTTGCTTTCGCGTGGATTCGGTGTTCGCATTGGGTGTGTTCCCATTGGGGCAGTGGGCCATTCTCTTTCCGGTAACCCTCTGCTAGCTAAAGCTTCGTTGAATAGGCAGTGTTGAGTGGTGAGTTGTTGCAAGAAAATCGCAGTGTTCTGTCTCAG
>SYJA01000096.1 GCA_005798555.1 Actinomycetota bacterium | reverse complement strand
TGCCATGGCGGGTGGCCAAGTCACCGGGTCTTGATGAAGACGCGGCCGGAGTAGTCGATGGGGTGCATGAACGGCCGGTGGCCGGTGGCGGTGAAGTACTCGTCAACCGCGGTGCGTGCACCCTCCCAGTGCCCGTAGTCATCGAGGATGCAAACCCCGCCCACCACCAACCGCGGATAAAGAATCTCGAGCCCCAACTTGGTTGATTCGTACCAGTCGGTGTCCAGACGCAGCAGCGAGATCGATTCAGGTACGCGCTGCTGCATGGTGACAGCGACATCCCCTTCGACGAAGGTGAACTGGTCGAATGGGTAGCCGGTCGTTCGGACATTCGCCTGCACGTCGCTCAGCCCGGCCACGCACCACACGTTGTTGCCGTCACCTACTTCGGTGCCGGCAAGCATGGTCTCGGCCGTGACGCCGGTGCCCGCCTCGACATCGGCTGCGGTGGGGGCGGTCATGCCAGCGAAAGTGTCGTAAAGCCAGATGCGTCGATCATTCACCCCAAGAGCGCTGAGTTGCTTTGCCATCGCCATCACACTGCCGCCGCGCCAGACCCCGCATTCAGCAAAGTCGCCGGGTAGCTCTTCATCAATCACATAGCGAACGGCGTTCAGCAAACTCCAAAGGCGCTCGCCACTTGTCATCGTGTAGGGCCGAAGGGATGCGATAAGCGCAGCATCGGCCGCGGTGGCCTCAATGGGCAGGCGCATCTCGGCACTGTTCGCTCGCGAAACCTGGAGCCCGACTAGGCCAGCGACCGAGTTGATTGCCTGCTCGTAACCCTTCACCACGGCATTATCCCGTGTCGCGCATCGAGAGTTGGTCAATGGGCGCCGGGTCGACGAACCAGCAATCGCCGGCACCCAGCCCGCCTGTTGCAAACAGCTGCATCAGCGCGAGATTGAGTTTCCAATCTATTGGCACCACCGGTTCCAGCGGAAGCGCATCGGTGACGGTGAGTAACTCGTGGACGAATGAGCCCCGATACAAGATCGCGCAGACGGTATTGGTGGCCGGCCGGGCCGAGGTCAAGATGCGGCGTGGAGTTTCACCGGCCCAACTGGCATCAGGTGCGAAGGTCAACAACTGCGAGAGGCCGAGTGCATCGAGTGCGAAGGATTGCGAGATGTTGACGTACGCGGGCTGCGGCTCGTCGGCCCTGCTCGACATCAACCAGGCCAGGCCGGCCGCGCAATCAACCACATCGGCACTGGCCGCATCGTCCTCGAGAATCAACACCCAGTCGGCCCCGGTTGCCAGCCCCGAGCGCAGCAGGGCGAAGTGCGCCATTTCGATGTTCAGCAGGCGCTCGACCATTTTCGGCCCGGGCGGTCGCACCAACTGTTCGGCCCGCCGCGCCCAGCGCAAGCCATGGGTGGCCCACCACCTCGGCCCCCGAGCCCGGCCCAGGTATTTCGCCCAGCGCCGATCCAGTTGCACCTGCGCGGTCAGGCAGGCGCCCACGATGGCTGGCGTAATCGGCAATCGATCGGCGTCGTAGGCGTCCACGGTGCTCACCTCGACCAGCACCGATCGGCCGAGGGAGCGAAGGTGATCGGCCAGCACGGCTGCCAGTCCGCCGGGCCCCTGACTAACAGCGAAACGGGAGCCCTCGTGGCTCACCACGCCAATGAACAGGTCAGTCATTGACTCACTCCAAGGCGGTGGATACGTGCTCTTGAAGGTAGGTTAGCGGTCGTGAGTGATGAGGTGGGGCTGGCGACACCGGAGCCCGTCGTAGCTCAAATCCAACTCGTCGAAAACTCTTGGACGAGTGGGGGCCCACCCAAAGAACTGGGTAGCGGACCGGTAGCCGACAGCGGCCAAGATGAGAGGTTGCACTCCGAATTCACTTCCCCGAACCGACGAGCATCGTCACTTCGGCTCTAGTGGGATCGATGACCAGTCCGAGTGATGTTTCCGCTGTCGTCTGCACCTTGAACTCGGTAGCCTCAATTGCGCAATGCCTGAAGTCCTTGCGTGTTTCAGGGGTGGGTGAACTAATAGTAGTCGACGCCGGCTCGACAGATGGCACTCGTGAAATATCTAGCGCGATGGCGGATCAAGTCCTTGATGATCCAGGTACCGGCCTCGGTAACGCGAGAAATGTCGGGATAGCTAAAACGACGAGGCCATTCATTTTGAATATGGGCTCCGACAACGTAATGCCCGACGGACAGCTGCAACTGATGCTGGATGATCTCGTTAATCTTTCCGTGCAGGGCGTCAGTGCCGGTACGGGAATCACCGGCGCTGACTACCTCGCATATGGCTTGAATGGCTGGCGCCAAGGCAGGTTCCCGCCGGGTCCAGTTGCGATAATTGGCACGCCAACCCTGTTCGTGGGCGACCTACTTAGGGCCCACCCCTACGACCCCACCCGTAGGTTCTCCGACGACTCCGAGCTTTGCGAACGCTGGGCACGGGACTTTGACGCGAAATTCGCGATTTCATCCGCCCGGGTGCTCGAGATCGGCAAGACCACTTGGGCTGAGGTGGTTGCTCGTTGCCACATGTACGGGGTCTCAGATGCTGAAGTGTTTACCACTGGCACGCGAAGCGGGTGGGGAGTCAGACGCAAACTGAAATCGGTGCTCCACCCGGCGCGGGTCGACCTATTGCAACCGCTGACTCGACTCGATGCAATTGACGGGCTGAAGACCGCGCCATTTCTAACGGCATTTACCGCCATGCGATATTACTTCTGGGTTCGGTCGACCATCAGTCAGCGTGGCGGTTGACTAAGAACGGATTCTAGGGCCTCAGTTTCGCTTGCTCCTAGCCTGCTGGCGCCGTGCCAGGCCGAGCCGCATGAGTGCATTTGCACTCACGAAGATCTGCGAACGCGGGATCTTGGAGGTACCACCGGTGCGATCAAGGAAGTCAATAGGCACTTCCGCGAAGGTCAAGCCATCGCGGTGCATCACCTCCAGGCACTCGATGAAGAAGGCGTAGCCGCCGAAGTGGAAAGTCGCGGTGGTGACGGATTTCAGTGCCCGCGGAGTGAAGACGCGAAACGAGGTGGTGTACTCGGTCAATCCCATTGGCAGCAATACCCGGGCCGCGGCATTCGCGCCTTTACTCAAGAACTGCCGCAGTGGCGGTGCCTGATGCGAGCCCCCGTGATAGCGGGTGCCGATAACGAAGTCGACCCGATCACTGGCTGCCACGAGTGCGGGGATCTGAGAGGGCTGGTGCGAACCATCGGCATCCATCGTCACCACGCGGTCGTAGCCCTCCCGCAGGCCGAGGTCAAGGGCGTAGATGTGCGCTGAGGCCAGGCCCTGCTTGCCGGCGCGGGTGTGCACTCGAAGTTGTGGTGCTTGTAGTTGGAGTCGGCGCAAAATTGCGCCGGTGCCATCGGGTGAACTGTCGTCAACGACCAGCAGGTCGGCTTCGGGACGATGCTGGTGCACCCCACGAACCCAGGCTTCGATGTTCTCCTGCTCGTTATAGGTCGCTGTGCAGACGAGTTCGCTGATCACGCACCTCCTTGGTCTGACCTAGTAGGGGATTTTGTCGGCCCCAAGATGTTACGCAACTGCAATCGGTTCTTGGCCCAATCGGCCTGCCGGGCGACAAGTTCATGGGCCTGCTCTGCTGCGGCTAGGGATTTTGGGTTCCGACCGCAGCCAATAAGCAGTGCGGCTAGCGCGAAGACATCCCCGACCGGGAAGGTCTGCCCGGTGA
>SYJA01000095.1 GCA_005798555.1 Actinomycetota bacterium | reverse complement strand
TCTGGACTGCTTGCTGCGGTGCTGGCGCACACCTAAAACCCCAAGATCAACCCCGGTCGTTTTGCCCTAGGGGATCTGAGGCAGCGGCCGGGTCATCGAAGTCAGCAAGTGGCTGCCTCACCGGCCACCTGACCAGTAGGACGATCAATGCCACCACCAGCACGCCACCGGCCACCACCTCGAGCCGGTTCAGCACCGAGGCGGAAGCGAAGGAAAGTATCCCCGCACCGAGCTCTTGAGCCAAAATGAAGAAGGCCATCGCCAAGACGAACCAGCCGAAGGCCTTGCGGAGTCGATCCGGATGCACTCGCCCGACAAAGCTACTGCCGACCAAGACACCGGCAACTGCCCCGGCGGTTATGACGAGGGTGACCAGCCAGTTGATGTCGATTGCCTGGTTCCAACTCACCAGACCGCCGTCACCGAACTTCACCGCGTAGCCCAAGAACCCCGCGATTGACTTCATCATCACAACGAGCAGTGAGGTACCGACCGCCATCGGCATCGGTATGCCACCGAGAATCGCCAGGGCGGGCACCACCAGAAAACCACCACCGGCCCCCACTAGGCCGGTGACAAAACCCACCACGGCTCCATCAATCAAAATCCTAATGAGCGGCAATCCTTTATGAGCGGGGCCCGTTATCTTTTTGCGAACCCGGATCATTGCTATCGCGGTGACCCCCATCATTACCGCAAAGGCCGCCATCAGCACCGCACTTGGCAGCTGAACTCCAACTTGGCCACCGATAAATGCGCCAACCATCCCGGCCCCGCCAAAAATCAACCCGATGCGCCACTTAACCCGATGCCCACGAGCATGACCGATTAGTCCGAATGCGGACGTAACGGCAACCACGAACAAGCTGGCCGTAATCGCATCCTTAGTGTTGAACCCCATTACGTAGACCAGCAACGGGGTGGTCAGGATCGAACCGCCACCACCTAAAATCCCCACCGCGAGGCCAATGAAGATCGCCAACGCCCCGACTAATGCCAGCATAGGTCAATCGCCTTGTCTACTAGTTGCCGCCCAGCAGTTTGGCTCCACACCTAGCTCTCTGGATTCGCGTGGAAGGCGCGACGTATCGGCTTGACCGGCCGCATCATGAATTCCGGTCGGCGCATCCCCGAAGCACTCGGCCCGGGCCGGGTCTTGGCGAGCCACTCTTGATAGACCTCACGCGAGCGCGTGGTATCCACAACGACATCACCATATTGATCATCGGGATGGGCTTTCTCGATAACCACTTTCTGGTGCCAGCACTGCATCCCGGACCACGGGTCCGGATGCACCGGGAACGCTAGATTCTGGTGGACCCCCGGGTCCTCCCAATTGATCCGCAGCGAATCCGGGTCGGCGCTTTCAAATGGCTTGACATGCTCCTTGTAGCGCAGGCGCCAGCGGCCATCATCCATTCGGCCGATATCAACCAAGCCCATCACCCACCTGCTCCCCGCGTTCTCCGCGGTGCGCCAGCGGCCCATATGGTGCGATAGTGCGACAACACCGGGGCGAATCGCCTCGGTGGACCAGATCCGAGCAACGAAGTGGCCGATCTCGGTTGTCACTCGAACCATGTCGTCGGTCTGGAGCCCAATTCGCTCCGCATCAACGCTGTTCATCCACATCGGGTGCTTGTTGGAAATCTCGTTGAGGTACTTCGCATTGCCAGATCGTGTGTGAATCAGCGTCGGTAACCGGAAAGTCGGAATCAACACCATCTCACCGTGGCTCGGGTCGATCTGCGCCGCGGAGACATGTGACTCGATATAGCCGGGGGTCGCATACTCGGGCCACCCGAAGTCCACCATTGTTGACGAGAACAGTTCGAGGCGTCGCGATGGCGTCAGCCAGCCCGCGACTTCGCTGCCATCATCAAGGACGACACCGACCGAGCCGGCCTCGCCAACCAGTGGCGGCGTTGACTCCATCGTTGTGGGCTTGCGAAGCACCCCTTGTGCATCCGCGGTGGCACCGTCGCGCTCGGTGGCGCTAAGTTTGCGCTCATCCTGCCGATAAAGGTCACTGGAAATCTCGAAGGCGCCGTACTTGCGCATGAACTCCAGGGGTGTTAGGCCCATTGACGCTGCCTTCTCGGGCAAGCCGGGCACCGTGTTCTCAAAGATCCAAGAGTAATACTCATCGACCGTGATTTTTTCACCCGCGCGACCCGGTGCCTCAAAGAACTTGCGGATACCAAGTGAGCCATCGGGGTCGATGCGCCAGGAGAGCTCGAACCAGAATTCGTTCTCCTCCCAGACCTCACCGGGGTTAACATCTCGGGTGTCGGTAAAGGTCTCGCCCCTCTTTTCCATGGCGACCCGCCGGACCGGCTGCCTAAAGCCCAGCCACTTTCCGCCATAGGTCTCATAGGACTGGGTATCGTGCCGCTCGGTGCTGTGGCCCATCGGCAGCACATAGTCGGCGAATGACGCCGTCTCCGACCAAGTCGGCGTTAAGGCCACGTGGCAGCCGACCTTCTTTTCATCGGTCAGCGCCTCGATCCACGAGAAACCGTCCGGGTTAGTCCAGATGGGGTTATAGACCCGGGAGAAGTAGACATCAAGTTTCCCGCGCCCATCTTGCAGGAAGTGCGGCAGCAGGATCGACATCTCGTTGGTTGACAGCGGGAACTCCGCCGGCCAGAGCATCTTGTTCCACAGGTCATGGCCACCGGGCATATCCGGGCCGTGCGGGATGATCTTGTTCCAGCCGTTGGGGCTGGTGCCGCCCTTGGTGCCGACACTGCCGGTCAACACGGTTAAGAAGAATAATGCACGTGAGACCATCCAACCGCCAAGGTTGCCAGCGGTCGCGGCTCGCCAAACATGCGCTGCTAGTCGACCATCGGACTTCGACACAATCTCCGCAAGTTCTGCGATCTGCGCGGCCGGGATCTTGCACTCCTGCGCGGCATATTCAAAAGTGTACTTTTGGTAGTCCGCAGTGAGGCGAGTTTTGAAAGCCTCAAAATCATCAGGATCTGCATCCGGGTGCATATTTCGCAGGTAGTCGCGCCAATTAACCCAGCGATTCAGGTAATCCCAGGCAACTTTGTCGGTGCGCAGCAAATAGCCGGCGATAGCCAGCAGCATTGCCGCCTCGCTACCGGGCCACGGCGACATCCAGATATCGGCGTGCGCTGCCGTATTGGACAACCGTGGGTCCACCACCACCAATGTGGCATCACCGCGAGTCTTGGCTTCCATGATGCGCTGGGCATGCGGATTGAAGTAGTGGCCGGCCTCGAGGTGGCTGGAGATCAGCAGGATCACCTTGGCGTTCGCGTAGTCTGGCGACGGCCGGTCGTAACCGCCCCACAGGCTGTAGCCGAGCCGGGCACCCGCTGAACACACATTCGTATGACTGTTATGGCCGTCGACCCCCCAAGCAAGCAGCACGCGCTCGGCAAAACCATCCTCACCCGGGCGCCCGACGTGGTAGATGACTTCATCGCGTCGCTCCTCGATGATCGCCTTGCGGATTCGCCCGGCGACCTCAGTTAAGGCTTCATCCCAAGAAACCCGCTCGAACCGGTTACTGCCACGCGGGCCGACCCGCTTGAGTGGATAGAGAATCCGCTCGGGGTCATTTATCTGATTAACTGTTGCCGGGCCTTTCGCACAGTTGCGCCCACGCGAACCTGGATGGGCTGGGTTACCCTCGATCTTTACAACTTCATTGGTCTCTTTATCGACATAGGCCAGTAGCCCACAACCAGCCTCACAGTTGAAGCAGGTGGTTGGCACCAGCGAATAATGACGACCGACCTTGCGCGGGTGCGCCCTAGCGTCATACATGAGGTAGTCGTCCCATTGGTCAACTGGTGGATAGTTGGAAAGGGTGTCGCGAACCCGGAGCCCAAAGTGTTCGGGTTGGTCGTCGCCGACCGGTTGGGCCGCCGGGCCGACTGAAACCGATTCTTTGTACTTACTCGAGCCCATTATTTATGTACTCCCTTTTGCCTTATTTCAATGACGATCATGACAGTGGAACATCCTGCGCGGCTTTGACAAATACAATTTCGTGCGCCAAAAGCACCACCTGGACGACAAGTCCGGCAATTACCCCAAACCAAAGAGACCCACCGAGTGCGACCGGGATCGCGAAGGCCGCTGCGACAACTGCCAGCGCGATCGAGCCGCCCCAAAATGTTCGCGCATAGCGACCGTGAGTGATGCTGTGCGCCGCAACGGATGCGTTCTGGGTTTGATGGCGGCCACCAAACTCAACCGCGACGATCAGCAGATGCGCGACCACGCCCGCAATCAGCGCCCAGCCCAGCCAGCGGCTAACAGCCGGCTCGGGTGAAAGGACTGCTGCGGCGATCAGCAAAGCCCCTGCACCTGTCATCACGGCCTGCGCCAAAAGATGCCAGAACAACGCCGGTGACTGCCACAGGTCGCGGCCCTCGGCTTGGCCGAACAAGAAAGCCGTGTAGCCAGCGACCATTACCGCGGCCGGAATCGCCGGCCAGGCCAGCCAATAGACAACTTCTTCAAAGCCGAATGCACCGCTAAGGAATGTCAATCCCGCGACCCCGGCGAAGATCCCGAGGAATACCGAACCCCAGACCAACCATGACCGCGGATTCGGCTTTGTCAAAATGTAGTAGAAGCGCTTGGGCTGCTTGAGATCCCAGACCAAAAGCACCGCCGTTAAGCCGATGAAGAGCGCCCCAATAAAGGGTGCGATGGTGGTGAGCAGGGCGGAACGATCAGTCGATGTCAAAATGAGCAGGGCCGCCAGCGCCACGGCACCGGCAGCTATCGACTTCGTCCAAAGGTAGGTCCAGACTTTCCAGCCCCAGGGCCGCGGATGCGCGGTATTTAAGGTGGTGCGAGCTTTGCTAACGGGATCACCGGGTAGGTCACCGGCCGTCTCCAACCGCAGCGGGTCGGCGTCGGCCCATAAATAGGTGCCGTCAACGGGCGCGGCCAGTGGGTCAAGGACGGTGCTATCGGCGCCCACGTAGTAGACATTGGGCCGGGTGCCCTGCTCGGGTGAGCGCACGCTCACCGGCGTCAGACTCAAGAACTTACTGATGCCACTGGCCGGATTCTCGATATCGCCTACCCAGATCGACTCGGTTGGGCAAACCACCACGCAGGCTGGCTCCAAGCCCTGATCGATTCGGTGCGCGCAGAAGTTGCACTTGGCTGCGGTATGGGTGTTCTCGTCTATGTAGATGGCGTCATATGGGCAGGCTTGCTGGCAGCTCTTGCAGCCGATGCACAGGTCGCTATCGAAGTCGACGATGCCGTCCTCGCGCTTGAAGAGCGATTGTGTCGGGCAGATAGTCACGCATGGCGCATCGGTGCAATTATTGCACCTCATGACGCCCATCTCGCGGGTAGTCGAAGGGTATTCACCCTTATCGACGTACTTCACCCAGGTGCGAAACTGCCCCAGCGGCACATTGTGCTCGGTCTTGCACGCCACCGTGCAGGCATGGCAGCCGATGCAGGACCGCTGGTCGATCGCAAATCCATATCGCATGTAATTACTTCTCCCTTAGAGCCTTCACCTGAGGTTTGATTCAAGCATCAATCGCGGATTCCGCAACCTTCGAACCTATGACTTAACCGACACCAGCGGGCCCTAACCAAGGTAGTGCCTGTCGATGACCGAATAGGCTTCGTCCAGAATTGCCAATCCTTCTTTAGCTTCGGTTTCGGTCACCGTGCAAGGCGGGGCGACATGCATGCGGTTGTAGTTGATAAACGGCATCAGGCCGCGCTTCTTGCATTCGACGACTAACTCGGCCATGGCCGGTGATGCTGGGCCATAGCTCGTGCCACCGTAGGGGGCAAGTGGCGCCCTCGTAGCCCGGTCGGTGACCAGATCCAACCCCCAGAACACCCCGAGGCCACGGACCTCACCGATGACAGGGTGCCGGTCCCGCAGCTCCGCCAGCCCGGGGCCTAGCACTTTCGCACCGATCATCGCGGCGTTCTCGACGATGCCCTCCTCCTTCATGGCATCAAGAGTGCCAACAATTGACGCGCACGCCAGCGGATGCCCGGAGTAGGTGAGCCCGCCGGGGAACACCCGCTCGTCGAAGGTGGCAGCAATATGGTCGGCAATGATTACCCCACCTACTGGCACATAACCGGAGTTGGATCCCTTCGCAAAGGTGACCAAATCCGGCACCACATCAAAATGCTGGAAGGCGAACCACTTACCGGTTCGACCAAAGCCCGACATAACTTCATCGGTGATGAAGACAATCCCGTACTTATCGCAGATTGCGCGCACCCCTTGAAGGTAGCCAGGGGGCGGTACGAGGATTCCCGAGGTGCCGACAACCGACTCGATCAAAATGCAAGCGATGGTGCTTGGGCCCTCGAAGATTATCACCTGCTCGAGGTGCTCAAGCGCCCGCTGGCTCTCCTGCTCTGGGCTGGTCGACCAAAAAGGCGTTCGGTAAAGGTAAGGGCCGAAGAAGTGCACATGCTGCGACGCATACTCATTGGGCCAGCGGCGCGGATCACCGGTCGCGGTGATCGCGGCCCCGGTATTGCCGTGGTAGGACCGATAAAAGGACAGCACCTTGTGCTTGTGCGTGTGGACTCGCGCCATGCGAATCGCATTCTCGATGGCATCGGCACCACCGTTGGTAAAGAAAACTTTATTCAAATTGGGCGCGGCTATATCCGTAATCCGTTTCGCTGCGCCATTGCGTGCATCATTTGCGTGCTGGGGTGCGATCGTCGATAGTTTGGCGGCCTGGTCTTGGATTGCCTTGATGACCTTGGGATGCTGATGGCCGACATTGGTGAAGACCAATTGCGAGGAGAAATCAAGGTAACGGTTGCCGTCGTAGTCCCAGAAGTAACTGCCTTCGGCGCCGGCAACGCACATCGGGTTTAGGGCACCCTGCGCACTCCAGGAGTGAAAGACATGGGCCCGATCCATCTCAAGGACGCGCTTACCCTCTTCCGGGTTAGGTTCGATCAATGGTCCGGCTCCTATTGCTTAGGCACTATCAGTGGCTGTGCTGGATGGCGTTGCGCACCCGTTCGCGCAACTCCAAGAAGGCCGGCAACGATCGGATCTCCTCCGCCGCGATGACCTCACCGGGATTTGAGAAGATGGCTGGCTCGTCAAAGACAATTCTGCCCGGGCGCGGACTCATGACCAGGACTCTTGCCCCAAGGAATACCGCCTCATCAACACTATGGGTGATGAAGAGAATGGTCTTGCCGGTCTTGCGCCAGATATCAAGAAGTTCATTCTGGAGGCGCTCGCGTGTTAGCGCGTCCAGTGCGCCGAAGGGCTCATCCATCAAGATGAACTCCGGGTCGCTTGCCAGTACCCGGGCGATCTGGCACCGCTGCTGCATGCCACCAGACAGTTCATACGTGCGGCGATGCGCAAAATCGGTTAGGCCAACCATCTGCAAGTAGCGTTCGGAGTCCGCTCGACGCTGGTCCTTGGACACGCCCTGGAAC
Organism: Actinomycetota bacterium; assembly: GCA_005798555.1. Lineage (GTDB taxonomy): Bacteria > Actinomycetota > Actinomycetes > S36-B12 > S36-B12. Next base: position 12,288 of record SYJA01000095.1, on the reverse strand, counting down.
TTGAGTCCCAATTCAACATTGCTCGCCACGTCCATCCATGGATAAAGGGTCGGGGATTGAAAGACCACACCTCTGTCTGGGCCCGGCCCGAAGATCTCCGATCCACTTACGGTGATTTGCCCTTCCGACGGCTTTATGAAGCCAGCGATGAGCCGGAGCAAGGTGGTCTTGCCGCACCCGGAGGGTCCGGCAAGACACACAAACTGCCCCGGCTCAATCGCCAGATCGGTGCGTGACAAGGCCTGGACTCGAGAGTTCTTCGGTCCGAAGAACTGACGAACCCCGTCAATTACCAGGCTCTTGTCGCGCGACATTACTCTGCGGCTGCCTTCGCGAAACTGGAATTCACTCCGGCCGCGTACTCCTCAGGAGTGCTTACGCCTTCGATTCCGCCCTGCTCTAGGAGGAAGCCGGCGGTGCCAACGAAGTCCTTGGCCAACTGCCCGCCCAGCCACTTATCTGAGGCCTGATCGGCCGCCGGAAGATAGACGAAACCTTCGAACATCTTCTCAACCTCAGCAGGTGTGATCGCTAATTCCGCTGCGATGCTCTCGGCCGCTGCAGCCGGATCATCCAGAATCATCGCCACCGCGTAGTTCTGCGCCTTTGCCCACATATTCATAAAGGGCGTATTCGCCGTAGCGAAGTCAGCAACGACATTCCCCAGGTCGTACGTGGGGAACCCTGCTGCTGCAGTCTCGGCCGCCGTGGCAAAAAGCACGCCACCAGCCTTTTGCAGCTCGCTCAGCGATGGATCCCATACCCACACCCCAGCCAGATCCGGCCATGCCGCAACCATTGCCTCGGGTTCAAGGTTTATCAGCTTCACGTCAGTTGAGCTCAACCCATTTAGGGTCAGCCAGTTCTGCAGTGAGTAGTGTGCGGTTGATCCAAAGGGCGTCGCAATCTGCTTACCCTTCAAGTCAGCCGCTGACTTAATCTCCGGCTTGACAACCAAGGACTCTCCTGCGCCGATCACATCGTGGATCCACACATCTTGGATCAGCGGAAGGGTGTCCTTCAGCGGGGTTGACAAAGCCTTTACGGCCGGGTTCGAACCGGTGAGTCCTAGGTCAACTGAGCCAGCACCATATGCTTGGAGGACATCTCCACCGGAGCTGAAAACACTCCATGTGATGGTGGCCTTTGGCATACAGGCTTCTAGGATTCCCATGTCCTTGACTATTAGATCCCCGTTCGGGATCTTCTGGTAAGCGATGCGAGCCGTCGTGGTGATCGACTCATCTACCGCACCAATCGGGCAGGCACTGGTTCCTGCGCTAGCGCCACCTGCAGCTGCCTCCCCCGAACTGGAGCCTCCGCAGGCTCCCAAGATGAGCATTGCCGCAGCACCGGCGCTCACCATGGCAATATTTCTTTGCATCTTCATGATTCCATCCCTTCTAGTTGGTGAATATTTGAGAAATTATTTTGGATTGGCCACTTTGGAACTGGCTTCATGCCTTTCCTCTCCACGGAGTTAAGACCCTTTCCATGGCTTTGATGATGCTGTCGAGTGCAATGGCAGTGACGCCAATCACGATGATGCAGGTAATGGTCAAAGGGGTCTTCAATTCGGTACCTGATAGGTAGGCGAGCCCGCCAATTCCTGGGATTCCATTGTTGAGTTCGGCGGCAACAACGGTTGTCCAGGCGAATCCAAGTGCGACCCTGATCCCCGTTATAAGGTCCGGTGCGATTGCAGGGACAGTCACACTTGACACCACCTGCAGCCGGGATGCACCCAAAGACTGGGCAGCGTGGATCTGATCCTCCTTGATCCCACTGACACCAGCGATCGTGGCAATGGTGATAGGCGGAAACGCCGCCAGAAATAGGAGCCAAATCTTCGATGTGTTGTCGATACCGAACCATACGATCAGCAGTCCGATGTAACCCAAGGGCGGGAGTGACCGTAGGAAATTGATGTACGGCTCGATTGAAACACTGATGATTTTAACGCTGGCCATCAGCAGCCCAAGGGGTAGGCCGACCACGATTGCGAAGAATAGGCCGATTCCAATGCGCTGCAATGTTGCGAGCAGGTGCTGCCAGAGGTAGTAGCCGTACTCGCCCACCACTTCGCGGTCAACGCCCTCGGCAATCGGGTGAATGGTGTTCGCCCTGATGAAGGCGTTCCACACGCTCGGAATAGATGGTAGGTACAGCGGCAACATGATCGGCTTGTCACCGTTCCACGCCCATGGAGTGGTCAAGAACCACCACACAACCAAGAAGGCGGCCAAGGCAGTCAATCGGGTGGTCCAAAAGTTTTTCCGCACCCGCACCCAAAGTGGCGCCGACTTGGATACTGCCGCCTGGCCACCATGGCGATCGTCTGGACCACCACTTGGGTGGTACTCCAGACCCTCCAACGGAATTACCACTGATTACGCCCTTTCCGCAGGCATGCCACCCGAATATATTGCGGCCTGGACAAGAGTGACAAGGGCGATATCAAAAACATCCTGAGTGTTACAGCCCCGTGATAAATCATTTATCGGCGCCGCAAGACCCTGTAAAAGGGGACCAAGTGCATGAGCTCCCCCTAAACGCTCGGTTATTTTGTAGGCGATATTGCCGGCGGCGAGATCGGGAAAGATAAAGACATTCGCCCGCCCAGCAACTGTGGACCCAGCCGCCTTTGTCTCACCTACCTCTGGTACTAAGGCCGCGTCAAACTGCAGTTCACCATCAACCGTAAGGTCGGGGCGAAGCGCGTGTATCCGCTCAGCGGCCTCGCGCACCAGTGAAATCGACTCGTGTTCGGCGCTGCCCTTAGTGCTGAATGACAAGAGCGCAACATACGGTTGCATGTTGGTCAATGCCAAAAATGTCTCTGCGGTGGCAATTGCGATCTCAGCAAGTTGCTCTGCATTCGGCTCCGGAACAACCGCACAATCACCGTAACCGAAAATTCGTTTATCCGGAAGAATCATCAGGAAACTACTGCTTAGCAGTCGCGCGGTTGGGGCTAGCCCAACAATGCGCAGGGCCCATCGGGCAACCTCCGCAGAGGCACGGGTCGCCCCCGCCACGCATCCGTCTGTGACCCCGGCTCGTACCGCGGCAATAGAAACCGCCAATGGATCGAGCAGCATGGCGTCGACCGCTAACTGATCCCCCGTGCCGCGGGTGAGCATTCGCTCCCCTACTTCGGTTAGGACAGCCGCAAGGTCTGGGTGCTGCATTGCCCAGGTGGCTGGATCGACCGTGCGGACCCCGGCGCTCAAATTCCGCGGGCGCTGTGATGTGGCCAAGACCGGGAAGGCACCCAATTCGGCTAGCGACTCGGCCGCTCGTTGCGCCCGCTCATCGGTGCCGTCGGCAAGGGCAATTGATCGACCCAGAGCAGCGCTCTCCAGGCCCAAGATGCTGGCTTCCACAGTTCCTTGGCGCACCCGCACCTCCCCTTCCACCGATTACCTCTGAATGACAAAAAATCCCGATCTTCTAGACGTAGTCCTTGTACTTGTCGAGGAAGCGGATTGGCTTGGCGAGTGCGTCCTTGCGGAACGGATCGCCCAGTTCCCTGGTGCACATGATCTCGATGACCGTGGTCTTGCCCTCGTTCATCTGCGCGGCAACCGCGCTCTTCAATGCCGGGCCGACGTCCTCAAGTCGGTCGACCTGCACGCCCTCGGCACCCATCGACCGAGCAATTTCCGCAAAACTTGGGTTATCCAATTCATCCGCAACAAAACGGCGATCGTAGAAATCGACCTGGTTCTTCTTCTCCGCACCCCATTGCCGGTTGTGGAAGACCACTGCGGTGATAGGAATGTCGTGACGCACTGCTGTCAGGACTTCAACCATGCTCATCGCCCACGCACCGTCGCCCGCGTAGGCAATTGCCGGCCGGTCCGGCTCGGCCGCCTTCGCGCCGATCATGGTTGGCAAGGAGTACCCGCAGTTGCCGAAGCTCATCGGGGCGAAGAAACTACGCGGCTCTTCAAACCTTAGGTAAGAGTTCGCGACCGCATTGATATTTCCAATATCGGTCGAGACCATGGCCCGGGGTGGCATCGCCTTTTCGAGCTCACGAAGAACTTGGCGTGGATGGAGCCAATTGCCTTCCTCGGCTTCCTGTTCGGCGATCATGTCGAGACTGAATTGATCGGTCTCATGGATCCAGGCGGTGAGCTCCTCCTCCCAAGCGGCCTTCTCGGCGGCTACCTCGGCCGCGCGCTCCGCCTTGGTTGCATCCGAAGCCAATGTGCGACCGGTCAGGCGCTTGGTGAGTTCAGTCGCGGTTGCTTTGGCATCACCGCAAATGCCGACGGTTACTTTCTTTACCAGACCAAGAGTCGTGTGGTCCGAGTCCACCTGAATGACCCTGGCGTTCTTGGGCCAGTAATCCAAGCCATGCTGGGGCAAGGTGCCAAATGGGCCCAGCCGAGTGCCAAGGGCGATTACTACGTCGGCCTTGGCAACCAGTTTCATCGCGGCCTTTGACCCTTGGTAGCCAAGTGGCCCGCACCAAAGTGGGTGACTGGCCGGGAAGGAGTCATTGCGCAGGTAGCTGTTAACCACGGGTGCACCAAGGCGCTCGGCCAGGGCCTTGCACTCTTCAACCGCATCGCCCATGACCACGCCCCCGCCGGCGATGATTACCGGGAACTTGGCGGTTTCCAGCAACTCAATGGCCTCAGCTAGCGACGACTCGCCACCGGGACCAACTTCGAGGCGTCGTGGCATCGGGATCTCAGTTTCGATTTCGCCGTAGAACAGATCGCGGGGGATATTGAGTTGGGTTGGTCCATGTTCGGACATCGCTCGATCAAAGCAGCGCGCGGTGTACTCGGCCATCCGCTTGTTGTTGCTGACATGTGCTTGGTACTTGGTGAACTCCGCGAACATCGGAAGTTGGTTCGCCTCCTGGAAACCACCAAGCCCCATCCCCATCGTCCCGGTCTCCGGCGTGATCAAGACTACCGGTGAGTGCGCCCAAAATGCGGCCGCGATGGCCGTCACACAGTTACTGATGCCGGGGCCGTTCTGCCCGATGACCACCCCATGACGACCGCTGGCCCTGGCGAACCCGTCGGCCATGTGCGCGGCGCCCTGCTCATGGACCACCGGGATCAAGCGGATGCCAGCCGGGGCGAAGATATCCATGGCGTCCATGAAGGCCGAGCCCATGATGCCGAAGATATCGGTGACATCGTTGGCAACCAGAGTCTCCACCAAGGCCTCCGAGGGAGTCATCTTCTGCACCCCGGTGGCCACGGTGCGCGCTGGTGTCGCCGCGTGCTTTGCCATCAATAGTCCTCCTGCCTAAGCGCCCCGAGGAAAGCTCGGGGCGTGACGAATACTCAACTTATCCCAACTGCCCCGGCACGCTGGTAGCTATTGTATAAATTATTGGATTGTTATGTTCCGAATAATGAAATGTGTATAGTCTGCTGGCATGTCCAGCCCAACCCAGCAGGTTGCCGTCGAACCCGGAGAATTCGCGGATTCCACCCCGGGTTTACGGCTATTTGCCCTCCTCGAATTGATCGGCTCCAAGGACCACTTCGTTTCCCTGCAGTCCCTGACCGAGGAAACGGGGTTACCCAAACCCACGGTTTTCCGGATGCTCCAGACCCTCGAAACCGCGGGCCTGATCATTCGCCAATCCGATAAGCGGCAATACGGGACCGGCACCCGGCTCACGCGCTTCGCCGAAACCCTGCTCTTAAATGCCACCCAGGTCGGCACCAGGCACGCCGTACTGCAGGCCCTCGTCGACGATCTCGGTGAAACCTGCAATATCACCGCACTCTCGGGGAACGAGATTCTCTATCTAGACCGGGTCGAAACCCAAGAGCCACTGCGCTTTAACTTGCAGTCCGGATCTCGGGTGCCGATTCACTGCTCGGCATCTGGCAAGGTTCTACTTGCCAACATGCCCCGAGCCCAACGCCACAAGTTGCTGCGGTACGCACCGCTTAAGCAACTAACGGCCAACACCATCACGACCCTTGAGGATCTCGACGAGGAACTTAAGCAGGTCCAAATCGACGGATTCGCGATCGATAACGAGGAGTTCATGAGCGGCTTGGTTTGCATGGCAATCGCCGTCCCAACCGCGCATGGTCGTTCTAACCAGTGCGTCGCGGTGCAGGCACCGGCGATGCGAATGACCGCCGAGGACGCCGCAGCAATGCTCCCGAGGCTCCGGAGCGCGGCGGCTGCCCTATTCGAAATCGAGGCTGAAGGCAGTGCAGTTAGTGCCGGCACCAAACCGAGCCCCGACCTACCAAGCAGCAGAACCTAGATTGGCTTGCCATGAAAATTGACGATCTCACCGCCCAGACCCCCGACCGCGAGATAAGTGTGCGGGACACATTCGGCATTGACGTAGACATGGTGGTAACTGGGTTCACCGACCACGATGAGCATGTGCCGGAGGTCGATTCGGCATACCGCTTCAACCCAGATGCAACCCTCGCCATCCTTGTCGGTTTCCAACGCAACAAAAGAGTGCTCGTGCAAGGCCTTCACGGCTCCGGTAAATCCACGCATATTGAGCAAGTCGCCGCCCGATTGAACTGGCCCTGCATCAGGGTAAATCTGGATGGACAGCTAAGTCGACTCGACTTGATCGGCAAGGACATCGTGGTGGTCCGCGATGGTGACCAAGTCACCGAGTTCGCCGAGGGCATCTTGCCGTGGGCCTTGCAGCGGCCAGTGGCATTGGTGTTCGACGAGTACGACGCCGGTCGCCCCGATGTGATGTTCGTGATCCAACGAGTGCTGGAACGAGCCGGCAGCTTGACCTTGCTCGATCAAAACCGCGTTATCAAACCACACCCGTACTTTCGGCTACTGGCCACCGCGAATACCGTCGGACTCGGCAATCTAAATGGTTTGTATCACGGCACCCAACGCCTAAATCATGCGCAGATTGACCGTTGGGACATAGTCGCTGCGCTGAACTACCTGCCGGCAAATGAGGAAATCGCGATAGTTCAAGCCCGGGTACCGGAGCTAGCCGGTGCTTCCGACACAAAGCTGATCGCCGCCATGGTGGCCCTGGCCGGGCTAACCCGTGAGGGCTTTCGAGCGGGCGATCTATCCACCTTGATGTCCCCGCGCACCGTCATCATGTGGGCCGAGAACGTGCAACTCTTCCATGACGTCGATGCCGCGTTTAGGGTTTCATTCCTCAATAGGTGCGACGAGGCCGAGTACCCAATCGTTGCCGAGTACTACCAGCGTTGCTTCAACCGTGAACTAGCCGAAGCCATATGCCTAACGTAGCTGGGGATGGGCTGGCGGCAGCAGACCAGCCTTGGAGTACGGAGGCTCTCGACGAACTATGCGCTACCACCATCCGAGCGATGTCACATGATGCCGACCTGTGCTTTCGGCATCATCTACTACACCGCGGCCAGACCCCACTGCCACTTAATGCGCCACACCTACACCCACCTGCGACCGATACTGACTTTCAAAGCAGACGCGGTGCGGCAGATGCCATGGCCTGGCGGATCACCTTATCCGATGCCAACCTTCACACGTCCTTGCTGCCACAGGATCCGGTCAAGGCATTGGTTTTTGAAATGCTCGAGCAGTATCGCGTCGAGTCTTTGGGCGCAGATGAGCTTCCGGGCAGTCGAGCTAATCTCACCCGCAGATTCTTGGCTTGGTCCGGTGAATGCGAAACGGCAGGCCTCTTAGAGACCGCTCACGGCCTACTTGTTTTCTACGTGGCTCAGGTTGGGCGATCTCGCGTGACCGGTGACCCCGTGCCAGATGACTACGGTGATCTCTTGGAGTCCACGAGGGGCGGCCTTGCTGACACCATCGGCCCTGCGTTCGCGAAGCTGAGACGGGAGCGCAATAGCCAGATCGAGTATTCGGTGCCAGCACTGGCAATAGCAAATGCGATCGGCGACCTACTCGCCACCGGCTCCAATCTCACCCAACAAGATGCCGGCGCACCAATACGCGCCCGGATCCCCGGGTTAATTGATCTAAAGCCGGCGGCTAAGGATGCGAGTGGCGCTGAAATCGCGACCGGCGCGAACAACGGTGCTAACACAATTTCACCACGACCGGCGTACCAGGTCTTCACCACGAAATACGACCAGATCCTGCCAATTTCGGCGGTGGTCACCCCACGGTCCGCTCAGACTTATCGAACCCAACTCGATGAAATTGCCGCCAAGCACCGCCATGAGGTCAGCAGGTTGACCCGCGCGCTGCGCACCCGCTTTGCCCAACCAAACTTCGATTCCTGGGAAGGCGGTCATGACGAGGGGCTCCTTGACGGACGACGCCTGTCCAAACTCATAACCGCACCGACTAATCATCGAATCTTTCGGCAACTCGCGGCGGTACCAACCCCGCAGGCAGCTGTCACCTTTCTCATCGACTGTTCTGGATCGATGAAGAAATATCGCGAGCATGTTGCGCTACTGGTTGACGTTTTTGCCCGCGCCCTCGACCTGGCAGATATTGAGTGTGAAATCTTGGGATTCACCACTGGTGCCTGGAATGGCGGGCGGGCTCGCACCGACTGGGTCCGAGCCGGCCGCCCGGCGCACCCTGGCCGGCTGAATGAAACCTGGCACCTCGTAATAAAGGACGCCGAGACCTCGTGGCGACGGGCTCGAAACGGCATTGCATCCTTGCTCTCGACAAATATCTACCGCGAGGGAATCGACGGCGAAGCCGTTGCCTGGGCCTACCGACGACTAGCCGAGCGCGAGTGCGATAACCGCATACTGCTGGTCATTTCAGATGGTAGCCCGATGGATTCGGCAACGAATCTGGTAAATGATGACGAGTACATAAACCGCAATCTTTTCAATGTAGTTTCCAGTGTAGAAAAAGCGGGCTTGGTTCAGCTCTCAGCGCTCTATCTCGCCGCCGAGCTTCCCGCATGCTTCCGGCGTGCGCACCTACTAGATCCTGCGCAATTAAGTGACTCAAAAGCGATTCGAGCAACCCTCGATCTGATGTCCAACCACCATAATCGCTTCTAGGCTAGAACTTTGGGCCCGCCATCAGGCTCAAGAGGTCGTACATCACATGAGCGGCGGCAATCCCAGTAATCTGCGCGTGATCATGTGCCGGTGCTACTTCAACAATGTCGCACCCAACGATTCTTAATCCGGCCAGGCCGCGGATGATTGTCAGTAACTCACGTGAGGTGATGCCACCGGCTTCCGGCGTGCCGGTGCCCGGCGCAAAAGCCGGATCAAGCACATCAATGTCAATCGACACGTAGACCGGACGATCACCGACGCGGGCCCGAACGCGCTCTAGTATTCCGGCCATCCCCTCGGAGTCAAAGTGCCCCGACGTGATGATCTGAAATCCAAGGGCCTCGTCATCAGTTAGGTTCTCCGCCCCGTATAGCGGGCCTCTAATACCTAGATGCATGCTGGATTCGCGGTCGATCAAGCCCTCTTCACTCGCTAATCGAAATGGAGTTCCGTGCGTTATGTCCGCCCCGAAGTACGAACCGAAGGTATCAAGATGCGCGTCAAAGTGAATTACCGTTATCGGCGCCCCGTGTTTTTTGCATAGCGCCCGCAGCAGTGGCAGCGAAATGGTGTGGTCGCCACCAATTGTCAAAAGTCGCGGGGTGCGGTCCAATAGCTCAAGTGCTCCCCTTTCGATTTCGAGGACCGCCTCGGCAATCGAAAACGGGTTGACTGCAATATCCACCCGCGTCCACCACTTGGAGCTCCCCGAACGGGTATAACTGTTGCGCTGGGTTGTACTGCCGCAACAACCTTGAAGCCTCGCGCACATGGGCTGGGCCAAAGCGGGCGCCTGGACGAAAAGTAACGCCGGAGTCAAACGGGATTCCTACTACCGCGATGTCAATGGCATTTGATTCCGGAAGTAATTCAATTTGCGGGAGCCGACCAAAAGTTGCTATCCCGCTGTACCTAGGTACCAGTGACGCGTCGATCTGGCCAACGTGACCGCGGTCAACAATTCGAGGTGTTGAATCGCTCATGGCAGAAGTATGTCCCACCGTAGGTTCGGTCAACTACCGCCCTCACCGCCAGAGAACTCACTATCTGAAAATGGGCCTCGGGGTTTGCTCACTTAACCGGGATTGACTGTGCATGGTGGAAATAGTTCTGCGGGTCCCAGCGCTTCTTGACATCAACTAGGTTCCGCGGGTTCTTGCGGAAGTTGTCCAGGAAATATAGCCAAAGCGCACTATCTACATCACCCGAGGCGTGCGTGCCGAGTTGGTTGTCCGGATAGGCGTAGTAGCACCCATCCACTGTGCCGGTGGTGTCATTGGCCGGGTTCGGCGTGCCCCCGTATTCGGCATACACGGCCCGGTAAAGATCATTGATCCAGGTCAACTGAGCCTCGGACTGCTCAAGATACGCACCGGTGTTCCTCGTACCAGGCACCGAGTCATTGTTCCAATAGTTCTGGTACTGCAGTTTCATTATCGAAGACCGCTGGGGCACCGGGGTCGACGTCGCCGAATACTCATTGATCGCGCCACCGTAGCTATCGACCTGGACCAAGGCCTGTGACATATCAGCCCCCGCCGGGCTCACATTGAGCCAGTGGTAGATGGCCTCAACCTGATCAGCTGGAAAAGCCTTTTTCATGTATGCAGATTTGTACTTGCCGAATTGATTTGGCCCACTCCCATTTAGGTTCTGCAGTGCTTCAAGATAAGTGAGATGGACTGCGGACTGACTCGCAGGTGCCGTACTCATGTAGCCCGGATGCCCCCCGAGGGGTTGGCCCAGGCGGACGGATGGCGCAACGGCTGAAAAACGCTGCTGCGCACTCGCCCCGCTTGCTTCAGCATTTCGGCGGTGCTGGGCGAAACTCGTGCCCGCGGGTGAGGCGACCTGCAAGGTCATACCAAGCTGCCCCTTGGCCACGTGGGTGAGTTTTAATAGGGTGAAATCGGTATCGGGCATCGTCAGGATCATGTCGGCGTAGGAGGCAAGTAAGACAGCAAAACTCGCACTGGTCATATCCGACCAGTTCCAGGCCAAAGTCCAGATGGTCGCATGCTCTGGCGCTGCCGGCGGATCGGCGAAGTAGTAGCGAGTGATCACCCCGAAGTTGCCGCCCCCGGCACCGCGAAGCGCCCAGAACAGATCACGTTCGGCTTTGTCACTACTTTGCTCCGAGACATGGCGAAGCTTCGCCGAACTCGAGCCTGCGTCCCAGGTGACGATGTCAACCGCGCTCAGGTGATCCACCGTCAGCCCGTGCAGGCGCGACAGCAGGCCGTAGCCACCGCCGGTGATATGGCCCCCGGCACCGACGGAATAGCAAGAACCCGCAGGCAGCGTCCTATTGAACGTATTGAGCATCGTTCGATATACGGTCCAGTTCTCGCACCCAGCGTCAACGAAATAGGAGTTGTATTCGGGGTCGAAGCCCACTTGGTTCAAGGCCGACATATCGATGATGGCATGGGTCTGATCGTTATATACAAAGTTCTCGTAGCAGTGGCGACCGGATGTGACTTTCACATTCTTGCCATGGGTCGACAGCGCCTCGGTAACTACGTCAGCGACCTGATCGGTAGTCGTAGGGGTGTAGACACCTTCAAGATTCGGTGCGAACCAGCGCCGATTGAAGCCTTGACGATCACTGCGGATCACTGGCCGGCGCGTGCCAACAGCGCGGGTAGCTGCAGTTCGCACCGCCGTCGGGGTGCTGGCCAGGGCCGGTGCCGGCACGAGGCTGGTTAGCCCAACCGCACCTACGGCGACCGCCGCACCGGTTAAGAAATTGCGCCTTGAATAACTTGAATCCTGCTGCTCAACTTCGATGACTTTGTCCACCGGACCATCAGGTGCGCTCATGGGGAGAGCATACCTCGCCGCAGGCCCAGCTAGATCCGGATCGGTAAAAAGTGGGGATCACCTCAGGTTTGGCCCACCCGGGGCGGCGCCACAGCCAAGGCGACACCGCACCGATTAGGCTCGATGATTATGGCAACCCAAACCCGCAACTCCAAAAAACTGATCGCCTTGATCCACGCCCTTGCCTATCTCGGTATCGCCTTTTGGGTCGCTATCTTCATCATGGCACTGATTGGGCAGTTCGCGTCTAACCGCTGGCCTGTCATGGCCCTCGCGATTGCCTTCGGGTTGCTGCATTTTGCGATTTCCTGGCTCACGGCAAAGCGCTCACTCCTGGTCATCACCTTGGGGTGGGTGCTACTTGTCGCGGATGCGGGCCTGGTGTTCTTCGTTACTTGGCGGGCCGCCATTCTCCTAATCGCATCCGTGGTGCTGCTGGTAGCGGCAACACGAGTTATCCGGTCAGTTCCCGGTAGGCCTTAGT